>JANMGN010000730.1:0-9530 GCA_031374645.1 Chitinophagales bacterium
CAATTTCTTTTGCGACAACAAATGTAAGTTGCTATGGTGGAGCTAACGGTACAATTACTACAACTATCACTGGTGGTGCTGCACCACTTACCTACAATTGGGGCGGTGGCGTTACCTCTCAAAACCGTACAGGATTAGGAGATGGAACTTATGCTGTGACTGTTACTGATGCAAATAATTGTACCGCAACTACAAGTACCACTGTTACACAACCAACAGTTATTACCATCGCAGAAACAATTACCAAACCGCTTTGCTTTGGTGCCGCAAATGGAACAATAAGCCTTATGCCAAGTGGTGGAACAGGTGCTTATACTTACGATTGGGGCAGTGGAATTACTACTCAAAACCGTACAGGTTTAGTTGCGGGATCTTATAATATTTTTGTTACTGATGCAAATAGTTGTTTAGCTATCAAAACGATAATTGTAACGCAGCCAACAGTAGTTTATAATAATGTAGTAGCTACTTTCCCTGTAACTTGTAATGGCGGCAGTAATGGCTCAGTTTTGCTTAATGCAGCTGGTGGAACAGGACTAGTAACAGTTTTACCTGTTCAAGCAGGATTACCAGCAGGGTTACACGTTTTCACTGCAACAGATGAAAATAATTGTACAGCAACTACAAGTATCACTGTTACACAACCAACAGCTATTACCATCGCAGAAACAATTACCAAACCGCTTTGCTTTGGTGACGCAAATGGAGCAATAAACCTTATGCCAAGTGGTGGAACAGGACCTTACACTTACAATTGGGGCGGTGGTATTACAACACAAAACCGTACAGGTTTGATTGCGGGAGGTTATACAGTCATTGTAACAGATGCAAATAGCTGTATGGTAACGATAAGTCCAACTGTTTTCCAGCCACCAGTATTGACCAGTAACATAGTTACTACTTTTCCAGTATCTTGCCATGGAGGTAATAATGGTAACTTCGTAATTAATGTAACTGGCGGAACAGGAATATCAACGATTGTCCCTCTACCAATCAATTTAGTTGCTGGATTTTATACTTTTATTACAACTGATGAAAATGGTTGTTCTACAACGCTAAGTGGTACAATGATCGAATCTGCTATGCCTTTGACCGTGACAATGAGTAGTGTTATTCTTAATGCGTCAAATTCTACCGTTACGGCTATGCCAAGTGGAGGAACTGCACCATATTCTTATTATTGGTATGGTGACATAACTCCCACAACTTCTTCGAGGACTTTCCCAACAGGAACACCTTATAACCTTAGTGTAATTGATGCTTACGGTTGTGGGGTAATTATAAACGGAACTGCCAATAAAGTAGCCCAAATCAACAACAATAATAGTATAATTGTTGATAAAAACAAATCAGAGCTAATTACTGCAAGTGCGAATGTAATTAAAAACGATGTTTTGATTGCGCCAAATCCAGCTTCTGACGTGGCAAAACTTAATTTTATTGAGCCTATTTTTGCAAAAATAAATGTGAGTATTTTTGATGCAAGAGGTAGAACGATTGAGCAAAAAACTTTTGATAACAGTAACGCTATTGAAATTGACCTTTCCAATTACCTCAATGGTATTTATTTTGTAAAAATAAAAAGCGAAGATGGACAAAAATTTGTGAAAAGATTGATAGTTCAAAAAAATTAGGGTAGAGTTTAATAGTTTTTAAGAAAGTCAGCTTCCAAAAGAAGCTGGCTTTTTTACTATGTTCAAGTCAAATCAAACCACGGTTTAGTCAATTCAGTTTCTGTTTAGTCAGTTCAGCTCCCAATATAGTCGGTTCGCTAATTTATACTACTTTTTTAAAATTCAAGCGATGTATTTTTGTCATGTGATTACTTTCAAAATAAATTAGTGCTAAAACAATCACAAAACTTCTCATAAATTGTACCTTTGTTTCTAAGTAATTAGAATCAAAACATTTTATGCCGAAAAAGTCAGTAGATTATACACCCTATATATTTTCAATTGTATTTACATTTGCTTCAGTAGCAGTAAGGAATTCACCTTCACAAGAAGGTATTGTGTTCCGTTCTGTTATTTATGCTATTGCGCTTTTGGGCTTGTGGCGTTTGATAGAATGGTTGCTAACACTTTCTGAAAAGAAATTGGTAAAATTGGCTTATGTAATAGTAGGCGTTAATATCTATAACATGATTTATATTGGTTTAGATTATTATATTCTCCATCAAATAACATTTTTTTCTGGATTGCAGCCTTGGGATTTAGTAAAAGCATTATTCTTGATTGGGGTATCTATGACCCTTGTAATAGAAAGTGTCAATTGGACAAAAGCACGAGAAAACGCACAAATGGAAAATTTAAGACTTCAAGCAGAAAATATCGAAAATAAATTTGCACTGTTAAAAGAGCAGGTTAATCCTGATTTTTTGTTTTATTGCTTGCGAAATTTGCAAAAAATGATTAATTCTAATGACCCAAAAGCGGAACATTATATTTTAAAAATGGCTGATGTATATCGTCAAATTTTAAAAAAAGAAAGAAATCTTGTCCCTCTAAACCAGGATTTAGAGATTTTAAAAACCTACTTATTTTTGACGAGCTATGGACGTGAAACTATGATGCAGTACGATATTAGTGTATTGGAAGAATCCCTAAATTATAAATTACCTGTTTTCGCCTTACAAATGGTGGTTGATAAATGCCTTAAAGACAATGATTTTTCAAATGAAAATCCTTTGTATATTATGATTTTTCAAAAAGATGCGCATAGTATTACGGTTTCTAATAATTATCAACAAAAAACAGGTTTTTCCAAATTGGAGCAATTGGAAATGCGCTATGCACTCGAAGGTGCAGAAAATGGCGTATTGGTAGAAACAGAATCATCAACTTATTCTACGACCTTAAAACTATTTTAACTATGCTTTTTGTTCGTTTTCGTAAATATTTTTTAGCTAATACAGAGCTGTATTTGCCCTATATTTATCCAATATTGATGCCTTTGCTTGTGATGTATAGTTCAGTAGCAAGAGTTCTTATTGGGAAAGATGCCGTAATATTTTGGCTTTTTACAGGTTTTCTTCAATTGATACTCTTAGTATTTATTCAAAAAATTCTTTATTTAAAGGCTTACAAAAAAACGACTAAGTGGCTAATTGCAACATTGGTAGGTATTTTTATTATTTATTTCTACCTCTTTTTAGACAATAATTTGCTGAATATTATGTCCCGATATACCTTTGCCAGCAAACAAATACACATTATAAGATATTCGTTAAATATTCCGCTACTCATTGCCTTAGTGGAGGCATTCAAATCAGCGGCAGAGCGTAAAAGGCTGATTATCAATAATATTATGCTGGAAAATGAAAATGCTCAGGCACAATTAAATCTATTGCTCCAACAGGTAAATCCACATTTTCTATTCAATTGTTTGACTGTTTTACAAGCAATGGCAAGGTCAAAAGATACTCGAACAGAGGATTTTATTGTAAAACTTGGAGATGTGTATCAAAAAACACTGAAAACGGACAAAGGAACAGTGACCTTAAAGGAAGAATTAGATTTTTTTAATTCTTACATGTATTTGATGAATTTGCGACAAGAAAATGCTATTTTTGCAGATGTTCAAATCTCAGACGAAGCATTGGGCTATCGATTGCCTTGTTTTTCTTTACAATTATTGGCTGAGAATTGTATCAAACACAATGTTGTTTCACAAGCAAAACCTTTGACAATTCGCCTCTACCAAACAGACGCTAAAACGCTAACGATTTCCAATAATTATCAGCCCAAAGCTGTAAAAAGCGAATCCTTCGGTATTGGTATTCAAAATTTGAAAAAACGATATGCCTTGGAAGGAATCAAACAAGGTATCCAGATAGAACAAAACGAAATAACCTATTCAACAACCATAAAGTTGTTCTAAGAATTACCAAAATAATAACCAAAATGAAAATTTTAATCATTGAAGACGAACAAAAAACAGCTCAGATGCTCAAAGAGTTTATCGAGTGGCATCAAAAATACAAAGTTGTAGCGATTTGCGATAGCGTCGAATCAGCAGTAGATTATTTGCGAGAGCATCAGCAAGATTTAGATGTCGTTTTTATGGATATTCAACTCTCTGACGGACAATGTTTTGAGATTTTTGACAAAATATCTGTTACTTTGCCCGTGGTATTTTGTACTTCTTATGATGAATATACGCTCAAAGCCTTCAAAAATCACGGTATTGATTTTATCGTAAAACCATTTAGTGCAGCGGATATTCGCCAAACAATTGCCAAAGTGGAAGCAATAAAAGGAAGTTTTGTAGCAAATAGTTTTGACAATACAAGCATCAAAGAACTTGTAAGCGAAAAACCTACTTATCAAACGAGTTTTTTAATTCGTTTTCGAGAAAAAATATATCCTATTCAAGTGGCGGATATCGCTTTTGTTTATTTAGAAAACGAAACCTCTTATTTATATACTTTTAAAGGCGAAAAACATCCTATTTTTAAAACGCTTGACGACATCGAGAAGGCGATTCCGCCCGAATATTTTTACCGAATTAATCGCCAAATGATTGTCAATAGAAAGGCAATTAAAGAAATCGAACCGCATTTTAACCAAAGAGTGGTTGTAAAACTAACAATTATTACACCTGAGCAAAATCTCGTTTCAAGACAAAAAGTAACGTCTTTTTTGAGTTGGATTGAAAAAGGATAGTTATTTTCATTTTTTATTGAGCGTACGGCGGCAACAAGAAATTACAACCCTACACTTTTTTTCTTGCTGCCTTTTTCTTAGGTTCCGAAAAATCTGTTTCCACATCGTATCTTACCAAGTAAGTGCTGATTTTTATACCGTCAAAATACTCAACGGATTCCATGATATTGGGATTTGTAACTGTATTTTTGGCAAAAACCAAATAAACACCTTCTTTTAGTCCAAGACTATTGATATAATAAGCCAATTGGATTTTTCCATCTCTGAATTTTGTGGAATCGCTAAATAATTTAGCCTCTATAACAAATTCTTGATTTTGAATATTGACGATTAAATCACTTCTACCGAGTGCAACGTGCGCTTCTAAATAAGATTTTCCTTTTGCAACTTGTAAAAAAGATTGAATGTAAGTTTCAAAACTATACACAAGGGCGGCTTCTCTCAAGCCAAGAATTTTTCCCTTTTCATCTTTCTGAATGAAATATCGAAAACCTCTGCGGTTGGCATAGGTCTGATATTCTCGAATGATTTTGTCAATATTTAAACCCATTTCAGGCGTATAATAGTCGTTAAATTCCAGGTTTTCTTGTATTTGTTCAGCTTCTCCGTTCATAGAAGGATAAAAAAATGTTTGTAAACATTTTTTATACAAAGGAACCCAAAATTCTACATTCCCTTCGTCATTACTCCTTATTAAGCCTTGTACGTACAAAAAACGCAAATTTTCGTCATAAATCCTAAAAGGATATTCCATATCGTTGAACAACAAACGCTCCACTAACCGACGTTGCTGTTTTGCTTTATTTATAATATTTGAGATATTTTTGTCAATCGCCCTATTCAAATATAAATCTTCTACTTTCAAATAATCTTTGTAGTCAAGTGCTGCTTTTTCTGGATTTTTTTCTGTTAATTGTAACGCAAAACCATTGATTAAACCTGGCTGACCTGCCGTAATATGGGTCACTTGTTTTTTAACATCTTCATTAAAAATCTGCCCACTTTCTGTTTCATGCTGCTCGTAAAGTTCAAATACTTCTTGTTCTGTAAAATAAGGAATATCAAAATTTTCTGCAATATTGAAAGGGCTTGCATTATTTTGGATGATGCCTGTAATATTAGAAACGCCTACGAGAATGACTGATTTTAAGTTATGTGTACCTCTGTGATGATAATAAGCTCGTATGGTATGCAGAAATTTATTGAATATTTCTGGATTTACTTGCTCAATTTCGTCTATGATAAAAACTGTTTTTTTATCAAGATGAGTAATTTGTCTGAAAAAGTCGCTTATATTATCCGATTTTAAACTTATATTTATTTGTGTGAACACATCTTCACAAAGATAATCGCATAAAAAAGATTCTGTAGAATCAATTTTACCTTCAACATTCACATGAACGACATAATAACCTTGTTCTGTCAAGACATCTGCCAACAAACGAAAATAAGTGCTTTTTCCTGTTTGACGAGGTGCCCATATTGTAAAGTAGCGTTCATTTTCCACTTTTTTAATACCTGCTTTCACTAATTCTAAGCGAGGTAATGTATAATGTTGTGCAGGTATATTTGGACCTGATGTATTGAAATAACGTCCCATATTTTAGTCTAAAAAAATACTGAATGGCAAAGATACTAAAAAAATGCTTTTAAATGTTACATTTAACCTATTTTTTCAATATACTGCTTCGTTTTGAGTTCGTTTTGTTCAATCCTGTTTCTATACATTTTACGCACATTTTTAGCTGTTTCGCCAGTATTTGTCTTTTTTTTAGACAATGAACGATATACTTTTGTATTATCAAATAACAAATACTTCTAATGTATTTTGCTATTTGATTATTTCATTAAAAAAAAATTCAATTCTTATTTTTAACCAAAATCTTCAATTATTCATTATGACAACTATTAAAATTAAAACAACTTTCATCAAATTATTGATTCCTTTATGCGTGATGAGCGCAACTTTCGCTTGCTCTAATGCAAAAAACAACACGCCAAATGCAACAAACGAAAACGCTACAGTTGTGGACAAAGCAGCCGAATCTGTTACCATCAAGGGAACTGTAAAAAAGATTACCTTCGGTAAAGATGGCTATACGGCTGACGTGCAAACTGAAAACAGCGACATTTATGCTGCCTTAGTTTCTATCAGCAATGTCGGTGGCCCTGACAATTACAAAACTTGTGAAGTGGGCGACGAGGTCACTTTTAAAGGTCTTCTTTCTACTTCGAGTGATGCGAAAAGATTGATGGTTCAAGAAATTATTAGCATTGGCTCTACCGATACTCAATTATTGATTGAAACAACCTCTTTTAGAGGAATTGTGGTAGGAGATGCTATTAAAAAGTATGATGTTGATTACGTTAAAAAGACCAAATTAAAAACGGCAGAAGGCACTTTTGATGCTTATACAATCAAAGATTTTGAAAATAATCCAGCAGGCTATTTTGTTCCAGACCCGACGAACAAACTTTTGGTAGGTAACATTACGATAGAAACACCGAAAGCAAGTACCGAAAAAGGAATAAAAGTAGGTAGCACATTTAAAGATTTGCTAACGGCTTTTCCAAATATAGAAGTTCACGGTTCGGAATCGGAAGGGCGCACTTATGCGGATGCTAACAATCTTTCTTATCGTTTGGATATGCCTAATTTTATGTATAACGTGGACAAAACAAAAATTCCAGCTAAGACTAAAATTACGGAAATTGTAGTTAATCGAATGGTGAAAAAATAAAAATTTATCAATTTTTTTGCCACCTGAAAAGGAGTTATCGTCCTTTCGGTAACTCCTTTTTCTAATGAAGTTAGAAATACTTGATCTAAGAATATTTAGCCCAATAACTTAGGATTTTGTAAAAAAAAAAGTATTTTTGTGATAAAAAAAATCATAATAATATGAATACTCAATTATTTGAAAATGAACTAAAACAAATACTCAGCAACTATTTTGGAGCTTTGGAAGAAGAAAACTACCAAACTTTAAAATCTTTGTTGCAATGGCGTTCTTTGCACTCTGGCGAGGTACTTTTTCGTCAAAATGACGCTGCGGAAAGTATGTATATAGTCATTTCTGGTCGTTTGATTGCAAAAATGAAAGATGAAGACCAAAAATACCGTAGTGTTGGCGAAATCAGTAAAGGCGAAAGCGTTGGCGAAACAGCAATCTTGACCGAAAGACCTCGTAGTGCGTCCGTCTTCGCTTTGCGTGATAGTGTAGTGGTGGAGTTGAAAAAAGAAACTCTTTTTCATTATGCCAACCAAAATCCTATGCTTTTTTTGGCTTTTACAAAAATAATTGTCAAGCGTTTGGAAAAGCAAAATGACAAGTCTGTAACTCAAAAACAACTCAATATTGCGCTTGTTCCACTTTCTGAAAATACCAATATTACTTCCATAAAGATACAATTAGAAAATTATTTGCAACAAAAACAAGTTTGTACTTCGCATGACAGCCAAAGTATCAACGAGTATTTTCATTTTGACATCAATAACGAGCAAATTAGCATAGAGCAAAATGCCCTCCTCTCAGATTATATGTATTCTTTGGAAAGCGATAGTCATATTGTACTCTACGAAACAGACAAGACTTTGACAAATTGGAGTAAAAAATGCTTGTTACAAGCTGATATTATCGTTTTTTTGAGTGATTTTTATGAAAATGAAGCCGTTTTAAGCCAAAATCTTGATTTTGTACAAACGCTTCGAGAACGAGTAGAAGACCTTCCTATTTACCTTACATTGCTGCATAACGATAGCTCAAAGTTGCCCGAAAATACGCAAAAACGCTGGTTGGATAATATAAAACCGAAACAGCATTTTCATATTCGTTTAGAAAAAGAGAAAGAAGTGCGTCGTTTGGCTCGTTCTATCTCAGGTCAAGCGATAGGCTTGGCTTGTGGCGGCGGCGGCGCAAAAGGTTTTGCCGAAATTGGTGTTTATAAGGCTTTATTGGAAGAAAAAATAGAAATAGATTATGTTGCAGGCGTGAGTTTTGGTGCATTGATTGCAGCGGCGATTGCCGCTGATTGGAGCATCGAAAAAATGCAACAAGAGTGTGAAGCTATCTTTATGAAAAATAATATTTTGCGTGATTATCGTATTCCGTTTGTTTCTATTTCAGGCGGACAACACGTTGATAGAGAAGCTCAAAAAGGATTACCAGGCAATATAGAAGATATGTGGTTGCCTTTTGTTTGTCATTCGAGTAATATTTCAAATTCTTCTTTGTTTTTACACACAAAAGGAAATATTTTTGATGGTGTTAGAGCAAGTCTTGCCATTCCAGGCGTTTTGCCACCTATGATTGTGGAAAAAAATTACCTTATCGATGGCGGTTTAATAAATAACCTGCCAGTAGATATTCTAAAAAATTTGGGTTGCACTCGCACGATAGGAATTGACGTAGGTTCTGCCAACGAAATTTACGCACAAGAAGGACAAACGATGCCCACAAATTGGCAAATTTGGAAAAATAAAATAATGGGTAGAAAAGAAAAATATCCAACTTTTATTCAAAGCATCGAGCGAGCGATGATGCTCACAAGTTTTGGACATACCAAAGAAATGCACGAATTGGCAGATTTGATTTTTGCTCCACCTGTCAAAAAAATAGGTTTGACCGATTGGGCAAGTGTCAGAAATCTTATTGATTTGGGTTACGAATACGGAAAAAATGTGTTGGAAAAATTATCGGAAACAGAAAAAGAAAAATTGAGATAAGTAACGTGTGAATAATAAGTTGTGGATTTATGGTTAGTATAATTAGAAGATAGACGAGCTAAATTTGAAGTTCAATGCAGCGCATTGGGCTGAAAATTTAGAGAAGTATAGCTTTTAATAGGCAAGCAGAAAACACAAGT
>JANMGN010000803.1:0-2160 GCA_031374645.1 Chitinophagales bacterium
GCGAATAACAAGCAGCATCATCGCCCAAATAAGTCATAGAAGCCTTATCGTTCAAAGGACATTTTTTGATTTCTTCGCTGTGCCAATCAGGGTCGCATTTTACTAAAATTCCTTTTTCTGACCCAAAAAAATGGGACAAAAAAGTGTCATCAATAGGTTCTACGCTGTTGTAAAAACCAATTTGTTTGTCGTTTACAAAAAGGCGCACATAATTTGCCCTTGAAGCAGGCATGTATTTTCTAAAAATTTCATAAGCTAACGCCTCTCGCAAAAAACTTGGGTCACGGAAAACATTGCTTAATTTGAGCGTGTTGTAGCCGCCAACGAATTTTTGCTTCTTTTTTACTTCATTTGCCTTGATATTGAAAGGTAATTTGGGCGTTTCGAGGTTACGAACACTGTTGTACGAGCTATTTCCTTTGTAACGAATACCACAAGAATCGTAGCTTACGCCATCAATCGTAACTTTACCAATCAAGCGATAATCGTTGCCTAATTTTTTTAATGAATCCAGTTTTTTATCCCAATCTTTGTGTTGAAAAGTTACTCGAATATCTTTTACCGTATTGATGTCAAAAAGATTTTGGGCAAAAAGTGCATTGGTAGAAAATGCGAATACAAAAAGTAGTATTTTATACATATATATAAGTATGTTTTTTAGTAAGTGAGCGTTAAAAATTATTTGTAACTATTTTGTCGTTGCTCAAAAAGTGATAAACAACTGACTATAAGGAAGTTGTTTGTCACTTTTTGAGCAATCGACTGAAGAAAATAGTTATGAGTAATTTAGCTCAAGTATTTATGTAAAAATTATTCAACCACAAAGTTAGAAATTAAAAGAAGGATACAAAATTAAAGCCTGTTAAAAGGTCTTTTTTGATGCTAAAAAATATAAATTAAGAAGTATTAAAATAAAAAAATATATATTTTGGAAAAAAAGCTGCAAAAAACATTTTTTTTAAATAAGAATTAATATTTTTGCAAAATGAGAAAATAAATCATCAAAAACTTATGCAAAAAGAGATAATCAGAGCAATCATTGTAGAAGACGAAGAAAACAGTCGCCAAAACCTTATTGCTTTACTACAAAATAACTGCCCAAATGTCCAGATTTTAGCGCAAGCAGAAAGCATTGTGCAAGCTGTGGCAACCATTAACAAACATCGAAGTGAGATAGATTTGGCTTTTTTAGATGTAAAACTCTCTGATGGAGAGATATTTATGCTATTGGATTTGTTGGAAAAAATAGATTTCGATATTATTTTTATTTCCGCTTACAAAGATACGGCGCACATGGGCTACAAGTATAGCGCAATAGATTTTATTCCTAAACCGATTGACGTAGAAAGCCTCAAAAATGCAGTCGAACGTTCTCGTTCTCGTCTTGAAAATAAAACGAACGAGCGACTTGACGTATTGCGTCAAACAATTGACGATGATATTGATAAAATTACGATTTCGACAATGGATTCTTTTCATTTCGTGAAATTGACTGAAATTATCAGAATGGAAGGTCACGACAATTATACATTTGTTTTTCTTGCAGATGGCGAACGCCTTACCTCTTCCAGAACTATAAAAGTTTATGAGGAGCTTTTGATGCAAAAAAACTTCTTTCGTGTACATAAGTCGCACATTATCAACGTAGAACACATGAAAAAATTTATGAAAGGTGACGGTGGTTCAGTGATTATGGCAGACGGAAAAGAAATAGATGTGTCACGTCGTCGTCGTCCGTTTTTGATTGATTTTTTGAAGAAACAAAATCCTGATTTTTTGTAAGATAAATTGCGTATTTATCAGGCTTCTCGTAGGTAGGTTACGCAAATATTATAGCAAGTAAAATAATTTCCATGAAAAAAAATATTTTATATATTTTATTGATATTCAGCATATTAGTGCTAAATTTTTCTGTTCATGCTCAAAAAGATAATGATAGAAACAAACAAAAAGGGGTCGCTCTTTTGACAAATTTTAATGTTGGTATAGCCAAACCTGGTAAAGATTTAGCGGTTCGTTTTGGCGTAAATAATGCTGTTGGAATTGGCGTAGAACTGATGACAAATAGAACTACCTGGATAATCGGCTCTGATTTTTCTTATTTTTTTAGCAAAAAAGTAAACGAAGATCCACTTAAAAAACTAATCAATTATGATACCT
>JANMGN010000806.1:0-15731 GCA_031374645.1 Chitinophagales bacterium
CTTTTGCATTTTCAGTCTGACGCATAGCATTTGTCATTCGTACCGAAGGATACGCTACAATCGAGGTATCAGGCGAAGGGAAAGGATGGTCTTCGATGTGTGGAATCTGTAATTCTATCAATTTTTGGATGTCACGCAAATATTCTCTTTCCTCTGTATCTACAAAAGAATACGCAATTCCCGAAGCTCCTGCACGACCTGTACGACCGATGCGGTGTACATAAGTTTCAGAAACATTTGGCATTTCATAATTTACTACGTGCGACAAATCATCTACATCTATACCTCTCGAAGCGATGTCTGTCGCTATCAAAATACGCAAAGTTTTTGCCTTAAAAGCATTCAAAGCACGCTGACGAGCCATCTGAGATTTATTGCCGTGTATGGCTTCTGCACGAATATTTACTTTGTCGAGGTCTTGGACTAAGCGATTTGCACCATGTTTTGTACGGGTAAAAATCAATACTGATTTTATATTTTCGTCCTTTAACATGTGTATCAAGAGTTTCTTTTTATCTTCTTTTTCTACAAAATAAACCGCTTGCTGTATCGTATGAGCTGTAGAGGAAACAGGCGTAACTTCTACTTTTTTAGGGTCTATTAGGATTTTTGAAGCTAAATTTAGGATTTCGGGAGCCATAGTTGCAGAAAAAAACAGCGATTGTCTTTTTACTGGCAGCTGTGTGATTACACGTTTTACATCATGTACAAAACCCATATCGAGCATTCTATCTGCCTCATCTAAAACAAAGATTTCTATATTTTTCAAAGAAACAAAGCCTTGTCCCATGAGGTCGAGCAAACGACCTGGCGTAGCGACCAAAATATCTGTTCCTCGGCGAAGTGCATCTGTTTGAGGCGTTTGTCCAACGCCACCAAAAATAACTAAATTACGAGAGTCTGTAAAGTTGCCGTAAGCATCAAAACTTTCTTTTATTTGTAAAGCTAATTCACGAGTAGGTGTCAAGATAAGCGCACGAATTGGGCGTTTATGCGAGCCTTTTGCTACGTTTTTATCTAAAATTTGTAGGATTGGAAGTGCAAAAGCTGCTGTTTTTCCTGTACCCGTTTGAGCGCAACCCAATACATCGTTACCTTCTAAAATCAGTGGAATAGATTGTTGCTGAATGGGTGTCGGAGTGGTGTAGCCTTCTTTTTCAAGGGCTGAAAGTAGGGACTTCGAGAGTCCAAGTGATTCAAATGTCATTTATATTTTTTAAATTGGCTGCAAAGGTACGGTTTTTATTTGGTAAATGCTAATTTTAAATAATTATAATATGCGGCACAAAACGACTATCATTGCTCGTGATACTCGATTTAGATTCCCTAATCCCTATGCCAGCCGCTTCTTGTCCGATAATCCAACGACCTATAAGTGCATAATTTTCATCAAATTGGGGTAACTCGAAAAGATCTTGATAAATAAAACCTTCTTCGCCGTATTCGCCTTCGGTTGCAGCGATGGTTTTACCATTTTTCACCAATTTTACGTTTGCGCCTTCTCGAGAAAGTATCGGTTTTTCGCACCAAGAAATAAGGTCTTTTGGTTGGTCAAAATAACATTTCAAAAGGTTTTCGTGGTAAGGAAAAAGCTCCCAAAGTATGGGCAAAATGGCTTTGTTAGACAAAATCATTTTCCAACTTGGTTCTATCCAAAAGGTTTCTGCTTTGTCAGCAACAATATTTTTCCCAAATTCTTCGTGAATAAGCCACTCATAAGGATATAATTTAAAAATATTGCGAATTACTTCATTTTCATCGTCTAAAAAAACCTGATAGTTACTATCCCAAGCGATTTCATCGATGTACAAAAAATTAGTTTCCAATCCGCCCTGTATGGCGCAATCTCGCAGGTAAGCGGTAGTCGTAAAATCTTCGTTGCTTTCTCGAACACAACTAAAATGCAACTTTTCTTTGTGTAAAAAAGGTTTCAAATACGCCCAATAAGCAACCAATTTTTCGTGAATAGAATTAAATTGGTCGTTTTTAGGAAAACAATCATTGAGCCAAAACCATTGTACGATACTTGCTTCAAAAAGAGAAGTTGGTGTATCTGCATTAAATTCCAACATTTTGAGCTGTCCATCTCGCAAAGCAAAGTCAAAACGACCATAAATAGCAGGGTCATCTTCTTCCCAACTTCTTATAATATGTGGCACAAACCACTGAGGAATATGAAATTTCGAAAATAAATTTTTTTCAATTACGTAATCTACCGCTTTGAGGCACATTTCCCAAAGCTCGGAGGTTGCTGTTTCTATTTTTTCGACCTCTTGTTCCGAAAAGCTATAATACGCACTTTCGTCCCAATAAGTGCCTTCTATCGTGTGAAAATTAAAACCCAATTGCTCGACTTTTTCTTTCCAATTTTCTCTTATTTTGATGTTATTTCTTTTCATGATTCCTATTTTTTTTAATGCTGAATGATTAATAAAAAAATGACGAATACCTTGATGTTGAAAAAAAAACCGTTCAGACGCTGCAGTCAGAACGGTTTTTTCTGCCAATATAATGATGAAACTTAGATTTAAAAGTGAATTGAACGACTAATCTATATAAATACCTGATAATCAGTTTTTTACAATATCCATCATTCAAAATATTCATTATTCATCATTCAGAATCGACTTTACTTTCAAATTATTTTTTACAAAATCAGCTTTCTTTTTTGCTTCTTTTAAGGTAGGCGCAGTGACTGTCACGTGACCCATTTTGCGGAAAGGTTTTGTTTGTTTTTTGCCATACAAATGAACGTGTACGCCTTCTTGTGCAAGGCATTTTTCTAAACCTTCGTAATACACATCGCCCGAAAAATTAGGTTCGCCTAAAAGATTGAGCATTACCGCAGGAGATTTCAAACGAGTACTTCCGAGTGGAAAATCCATAATACCACGCAAGTGCTGCTCGAATTGAGAGGTTTCCGCAGCGTCTATCGTATGATGCCCGCTATTGTGCGGACGAGGAGCTACTTCGTTGATTAACAGCGTATTATCTTTTGTTAAAAAAAATTCTACGGCTAAAAGTCCACAAATATCAAATGCTTCTATGACTTTTGTGGCGAGCTCTTCGGCTTCGGCAGCTATGATGTTACTGATATTTGCTGGCGCAAAAAGAAACTCTACCAAATTCGCTTCTGGGTTAAATTCCATTTCTACGGCATCATAAACAGCTACTTCTCCACTTTCATTTCTACAAACTACGACCGCCAATTCTTTTTCGATTTCTACCAATTCTTCTATCAAAGATGCGCCTTCGAGGAGTTTTTTATCTAAATCAGCAACATTTTTTATAACAGAAACACCTTTTCCGTCATAACCAGCTTCACGTGTTTTTTGAACAAATGGAAATTTTATTTGTCCATTTTTTAAACCTTCTCGAATTGCTTTTTCATCGTCAAAAAGCGCAAAATTAGAAGTCGGCAAATTATGTTCGATGTAAAACAGTTTTTGCAAACCTTTGTCTTTGATAATATCGAGTTTTTCGGGCGCAGGATGTATTTTTTTTCCTTCTTTTTGTAACTGATGTAAAGCAGTAGTATTGACGTGTTCTATCTCAATCGTTATTATATCTGACTGATTTCCAGCGTTATACACATCTTGAAAATTTCTAAAATCGCCTTCAATAAATTGCTCACAAAGTTTTGCGGCTGGAAAATTATTTTTTTCGTCGAGGATAATTATAGGTATGTCTAAGGGAGCTGCTGCAAGACAAAGCATTTTTCCCAACTGACCGCCACCAAGAATTGTTATTTTTTTCATATAAGTATTCAGCCTAAAATTTTCCTAAATTTTCTGTTCTGACATTTTTAAAATTTCATCAAATTCATCTACTGTAACAGGCTGCACAGAAAGGCGACTTTGTTTGAGCAAAGCCATATTTTCTAATGCCGAATTTGCTTTTATTTCGCCCAAGGAAATTTCTCTTGTGAGCTTATTTTGAAACTGAATATCAACACAAACCCAAGTACCCGAATCTGCGGTAGGGTCAGGATAATGCTCTTTCACAACTTTACAAATACCTTCTACGGCTGGTTTGTGTACGCTTCGGTAAAAGAAACAAAAATCGCCTAACTTCATGTCTTTCAGATAGTTACGTGCTTGATAATTTCTCACACCGTCCCAATGACCGACATCTTCACGTATCAAATCTTCGATAGAATACGTTTCTGGTTCGGATTTTATTAACCAATATTTCATAATTTTTTAT
The DNA here is from genome assembly GCA_031374645.1 of Chitinophagales bacterium. Classification (GTDB taxonomy): domain Bacteria; phylum Bacteroidota; class Bacteroidia; order Chitinophagales; family Saprospiraceae; genus CANHEE01. The sequence continues at coordinate 4,207 of JANMGN010000806.1, forward strand.
AACTTCTTAAAGAAAAACTGCCAATTCTCTTAATTTTAGTTTTTTTGTTTTACAATTTTTTATCACAAGAAAATAAAAGCAAAACTTTCGCAAAACTCAAATCAATAAGTCCTTTCCTTTGGAAAGGACTTAGGATAGGATTTTAATTCTTATCTTTTTCTATTGCGTCCATCAAACTGTTTGTACGACTCATTAAATCGTCTAATTCTGCCTCCAACTTTTTTTCTTCGTCAGCTTTCAAAGTATTCGGTTTTGTTTTTGGATTTTGAATTTTTGGTGTAGGTTTGCTTGTCGTTTTGCCGCCTTTTTCAGTCATTTCATCATAATTAGAAGGCACATTATCTGCCATTTTTTTTATTTTTGACAAACGATCTTCAATTTCTTGGCGTTTTTTATCCAAATTATCTATTTCTGACAAAATATCCTTGTTGTCGTCAGCAGTTTCACGTAATCTTCCGAATACATTTTTTACTTTCGCCACGGCATTATCATACTTGCCAGCATCGAATTTTTGACGTTCGCCTCGGACTAAATCACGTACTGAGTGAAACAAAACTTTTGTTTCACCAAATACTTTTTTAGATTGTTCTTTTTCAGCCGAAGTACCAAAAAAGAAGTTATAAATTAAGATTCCGATGACCAATAACGCACCGAATTTAAGAAGTGTTCGTAACATTTTTATAAGTTTTAAAAAAGAAATTTATACTTTTAGATTGAAGATTTAGTTTTTCACTAATTTTTCCATCTGCGTAATATTTCCATTTGTAATTTTTAATAAATAAACGCCTTTTGCAAAATCATTTGTTGGAATAGTCATTTGCTCGATATTTTTATTTTTAGCTTGAAAAATAATTTTTCCCGAAATATCAAAAATCGAAAGGTCAAAATTAGTATTTCCCTTGGATTTTATAATGATGTTGTCCGAAAATGGATTCGGAGAAATGTTGGCAAATATTTGATTTTCAGTATCTTGTGTATTTGTTTTTATACCATAAGCCTTTTTTGCATCTAAAACAAATAAACCATTTTGCATATCGCAAGCGATAACATTGCCGCTTGGAAGCTCCGTGTAAGCACTCCAAAGACCCATATATCCACCTGTTGTATTCGTAGAATCAGTCTGATAATGCGTATCAAAATAGCCTGTACGAACTGGTTTTTTAGGATTTGAAAGGTCAAAAACTTGTAAACCATCTTCATAATAAGAAAGTGCAATTCTATTGTTTGGCGCAGGGAAAATATTATGAGGCGTTGCTTTTGTACCAGAAGAAAAAGTTGTAACCATTTTTATATCCGTCAAATCACTAATATCTACCACTTTTATAGGCAAACTATTAGGCACTTCATCTGTCATTATAAGGTATTTGTGGTCGGGTAAAATCATAGTCGTATGATTGTAACCATTAAAAGGATATTTGGAAAATGAACCTAATTGCTTGAATTTTTTGTCTTTTCCTAATTGATAAACAAACAAACCAGGATAGCCGCCAGACATAAAGCAAGTATCATTTATAGAAAACATATCGTGTGCAATAGGCGCAGATGGAATATCATCGTTTAATTTTCTATATAGAGTAGGTTTTTCAGGTGTTGTCAAATCATAGACAGCCATTGCGCTATTACCAGTTATGCTGGATTTTACAGAAGAAATGTACAATTTATCTTTATCAATAAAAGAAGCGTGACCTTGTTCAAATATAGAAGTATCGTCATGTACAATATGCACACTATCAGGAAGATACGACATATCTACGATTTGAAAACTGTTCGGAGGGCCATCATCGCTGATGCAATATAAATAATTTTTGTATGTTTTATACTCTCTCCAAACACATTTTTCACGTCTGCCTTTGATAAAAGCTACTTTTTTAGGCGTTTTAGGATTGGTAATATCAATAATTGCAGCACCTGTGTGCATACCTATAATGGCATATTCACGTCCTTTTTGTGCGTAGCCCCAACAACTCGAGTAACGATTATCCACAAAACTACCGTTTGGCAGAAGGGTAGGGTCGTCCCAAGTTCCCAAAAGACTTACATTTTGAGCGTCATATTTAATAGCTTGTGAAAAGCCTTGATTTAGGCTAAGAAGTAGTAAAAAGAAGAGTATTTTTTTCATTTTTATACGTTTTTTTATAAATGTAAAATCTTATTTTTAAATTATATGCAAAAATTGTGATTATTTGCCAAATAAACTAAGAAACTCTTAGAAATTATTTATTTTTGCCTAATTTTTATACATTATATATACATTATGCAAGTATTAGGAAATCGTCAGATTACACAAAAAGTCAAAAGATTGGCTATTCAGATTTTGGAACGCAATTACAATGAGCAAGAAATTATCTTGGCAGGTATCAATAATAATGGAGTTGTTTTTGCGCAACTAATTCTAAATGAGTTACTTACGATGTCGAGTAAATCTTTTATTTTGACAAAAATAAAAATAAATCCTGCTAACCCAATTGCCAACGAGGTACAAATAGATTTGCCTATCGAGAGTTTGAATGGTAAAAATATTATTGTGATAGATGATGTTGCAAATACAGGCCGTACGCTTTTTTATGCCGTAAAACCTCTTTTGACCATTTTGCCGAATAAGATAGAAACGGCTGTTTTGGTGGATAGAAAACACAAGTCGTTTCCGATAGAAGTAAGCTATTATGGTATTTCTTTGGCAACTACTTTGCAGGAAAATATCAAGGTTTCGCTCAAAGAGGAAGGTAATTTTAGTGTGAATTTGAGTTAGATGATAAAGATTATTTTTTCATATATACCTCACGGATCTTCAAGACCCGTAAGGTATATATGAAAAAAAGCATAAATGAAATAATCTTTATCCAAGCAATAATTCCTTGTTTTTATATTTCACAACATTTAGAAAGCTCCGTATAATTAGGTTGGTCGGAAGCAAATTTATGCACAAAACTTGATTTTATCTCCATATCTTGTATCACGAACACGCCAGGCATCTGAAAACCATCGCCAATTTGATTTGCCCAGCCGTAGCCTTTTACCACGCCTGTATTGAATGCCCTTGCCCAATTTTGGAAACCAAATAACTGTCCAAAATTTCCTTTTACTAATCCGAACGCCAAGTAATATTGACACTCAGGGTCGCTGATATGTGTGACTTTTGGAAGGTGGTATTCTGTGAAATACTTTTCGGCGATTTTGTTTTCTGTCATGTGAACAAAAATTATCTTTGTACCACCAGTTTCTATTTCAGTGCGTTTTTTTGAAAGCTCGTCAAGCCCTTCTCTGCAAAAAGTACAACCAAAATGTCGTAAAAAAATCAACATAACAGGTTGATTATTAGATAGTTCTGCGACGATTTCGCCCGTATTGCACTTCATTGTGCTTAAAATAGAACTATCAAAAGACTGAATATCTAACATAAACTATTTTTGTTTTAGATTTACTTCGCAAATATCTTATTTATTTTGAAAAAAAGAAACACTTTTTATTATTTTTACAAAATAATTGCAGAAAATAAAAAAAAATTATTTTTTTTCTTAATTTTTATTGATATATTTAAAAATTGTCATACATTTGCGGCATAGTTCAACAACTACATCCAACAAAGCCGAACAGTCCTGTTTGTGCCTATTTCCCATCGAATAAAATTATTATTGGTTCTTCGGAATCAAACATTGCGGCATAAAGCCGCCTTCGGAACAGTTAGTCCCCTTCCGATGCCATCCCAATTTTAGGAAAACATCCCAAGTGTTTTCTTTACCAATTATTTTCCAAAACCGATTACTACTAAGGGTAGTTTCCAAGACTGCCCTCTTTGTAGTTTTTTTTAGTATTTAAAAGATGCTCTAAAACCTTTATGGTTTTGGAGCATCTTTTTTTTTGAAAAAAATATTATCTACTGATAAACAATTTTATAGAAAAAAACGTTTGTATAATATCTAAATTAATTAACATTATTTTAACAAAAGCATTAACATTTCATAATTTCAATAAGATATAAAATTAAAGTATTTTTTCATTGTTACTATGAAAAATAGTTATAAAATATAATTGGTTGTTATTTTGATTTAGTATTTTTAAATTCTATTTTTTAGATAAAAAAATTATTTTATTCTCCTTTTTTTGCTTTTTAAGAAACACTAAAATATATAGTTTCTGTCTGTAAAATAATTGTCAATAAAAAAAATATGATTTTTTTTGAAAAATAAATGCAAAAAAACTTGACACGCATATATTTTTTAACATATATTTGCCAAGTACACCAAATACAAATGAGATTTTCTTTTTTTCTTTTTTCTTAAACATAAATACAAACTCACTCACGACTTATGAAAGAAAGCTCACTTAACTTTGAAAAAATGGCAGCAATGGCTGTCGTTGCGAAAGACTACGAGGTAGTTTTTCAGTCGCTTGACGATGTTCCTACAGATGGCAAAACTGTCACTATGAATGGTAGGAAAATGAAATTTTTTGGCAATTGCGATTATATGGGTCTTCAAGAAGACGCTCGTATCAAAAAAGCCGCTATTGATGCTATCGAAAAATATGGCATTATTTTATGTAATTCACGCTCGTATGCGTCTTCCAGTTTGTACAGCATTTTAGAAGATAAAATGACAACAATCATGGGAAACCCGACGTATGTATCAAGAAGTACAACTTATGCTTCTTTGACGGTCATACCGATGGTTGTTGGCTCAAAAGATGCAATCATTTTAGACCATCAAGTACATAATAGTGTACAGATGAGTTCGGGACTTGCAGCGGTACAAGGTTCAAAAATTACCAAGATAAGCCATAATAATATGGCTCAATTGGAAGAAAAAATTATTGAACTAAGCAAAACACATGAAAAAGTTTGGTATATGTTTGATGGTGTCTATTCTATGATGGGCGATTATGCGCCTTTTGCGGCTATTGAGGCACTGATGGAAAAGTACGAACAGTTTTATGCTTTTTGTGACGATGCTTGGGGCATGAGTTGGATTGGCGAACACGGTAGAGGATTGGCGCTTACGAGTATAAAAATGAACCGAAAACTGGTTTTGGTAAGCTCACTCGTAAAAGGTTTTGGTAGTGGCGGCGGTGGTATCGTAACTTTTCATGATGAATTGCGCCGAAATGTTATCAGAGATATGGGACCGCTTCAAATTTTCTCTGGTCCGCTGACGAATAGTGTTTTGGCAAGTGCGATTGCTTCGGCTGATATACACCTTAGCGATGAAATCTACGATATTCAAGACAACTTCATGGGTAGAGTAAAACTGATTCACGATACTGCAAAAAGCCTTAATCTTACACTTGCAAGCAGCGATCAATCTCCTATTTGTTTTGTGCCTATCGGAAACTCTGAGGCTACGATGTACGTCACGCATTGCCTGAAACAAGCTGGTTTTTATGCCAATATTGCCCTTTATCCGCTTGTTCCTAATCATTTGTCAGGTGTAAGAATTGTTTTGAATAGTTATGTTTCTTTGGAAGATATTAAGCAACTGATGATTGTCATTGCGGAGAGTTTGCCGATGGGATTAGAAAAGTATAAGACCAAAGAAATGGAGCAAGCATTGACAAATTTGAACCTTTCTGTGGCGCAAACAGCTTAGTTAATGAATAATTAAAAATTTAAAATACTGATAATCAGTTTGTTATATTTTTTATATTCATCAAAAAAAAATTGGCTACCTCAAAGTGATTTGAGATAGCCAATTTTGTTTTGAATGGAGCGAAAGACGAGATTCGAACTCGCGACCCCGACCTTGGCAAGGTCGTGCTCTACCAACTGAGCTACTTTCGCATATTTTAGAAACAATTTTAGTACTGTTTTCTAATTGCGGTGCAAAGATACGTTTTTTGTTTAGATATTTCCAAATTATATCTTAGAAAATTTAGCTTTTTTTCTATTTTTCAAAAAGTGATATTATAATTTATTGATTTTCAGCAATTAAGATATAGGAAAAATTGATTTTTTTTGCACTATTGCATATAGTTTTTTATGTTTGTAGGATGTTATTAAAAAACGTACGTAAGCTCTACGATAGGGTAGTATTTATCAAACCTCCATATTTTTTCACTAAATTAAAAAACCTTAAAAATGAAAAACCTTTTTATTCTAATTTCTCTTTTATTTTCTTTAGCTCAAAGCAGTATTGCGCAAGTGGTCAATATTCCAGATGCCAACTTTAAAAAGGCTTTGGTCAATAATCCGCTTATCAACACCAACAAAGATGCTGAAATACAAGTAAGCGAAGCAGTTGCTTATAAAGATACTATTGATGTTACTGAGAAAATGATACAATCATTGGTAGGTATTGAGGCATTTATAAATCTTGAACGTCTAAGTTGCCCTTTTAATAATTTGACGAGTTTGGATGTAAGTAAAAATATAGCCTTAGTCGATTTGTCTTGTTATGGTAATCAACTGGCAGTATTAGATGTTAGTAAAAATATAGCTTTAGTCGATTTTGATTGTAGTTTCAATCAATTGACAGTATTAGATGTTAGTAAAAATACAGCCTTAGTCGATTTGTATTGTAGTTTTAATGAACTAACAGATTTAGATTTAAGTAAAAATATAGCTTTAACTCGTTTGCATTGTAATAATAATCAATTGGTGAGCTTAGATATTAGTAAAAGTATTGCTCTGGACAGATTGTATTGTTATAAAAATTCGCTGACCAGCATAGATCTTAGTAAAAATGCAAATTTGGCTCGACTTCGCTGCTATTCTAATCAGCTCACTTCTTTAAATATAAAAAATGGAAAAAATACTTTATTAACTAATTTTGATGCAACTGCGAATCCAAGCCTTATTTGTATTCAAGTAGATAATCCTGATACTGTTCCTATTTCATGGAAAAAAGATGCTATTTCAAACTATTATTTATTATGTTTTGGTCAAGCTCCGATAGTCAATATTCCTGACATAAATTTCAGAAAGGCTTTGTTAGATAACCCGCTTATTAATACCAATAAAGATGCTGAAATACAAATAACCGAAGCAATTGCTTATAAAGGTAACATAAATGTTGATCAAAAAACGATACAATCCTTGGTAGGTATTGAGGCATTTATAAATCTCAAAAATTTATCTTGCTCTAATAATCAACTGACAGTATTAAATGTTAGTAAAAATACTACTTTAACTACTTTATATTGTTCATCTAATCAATTGACGAACATAGATGTTAGTAAAAATACTACTTTAACTTCTTTATATTGTTCATCTAATCAATTGACGAACATAGATGTTAATGAAAATACTACTTTAACTACTTTATATTGTTCATCTAATCAATTGACGAACATAGATGTTAGTAAAAATACTGCATTAGTGAATTTGGATTGTTATATTAATAAATTGAGCAATATAGATGTTAGTAAGAATACAGACTTAAACTTTTTAAATTGTTCTTACAATGAGCTGATAGCCTTAGATATTAGTAAAAATACAGCCTTAAACTTTTTAGATTGTTCTTACAATAAGCTGATAGCCTTAGATATTAGTAAAAATACGGCTTTAGACAGACTTTATTGCAGGAGTAATAAACTTACAGCTTTAGATGTTAGTAAAAATGTCGCCTTATCTACTTTTCGCTGTGATATAAATCAGCTTACTTCTTTGAATATCAAAAATGGTCAAAATAAGTTATTGACTTTTTTTGATGCAAGGCAGAATCCAAACCTCACTTGTATTCAAGTAGATAATCTTAATACCGGTCTTATGTTATGGCTAAAAGATGCTACTGCTACTTACAATACGCTATGTTCTACTGCTGTAAATGATGACTTTTTATCAAATACTATACGATTATACCCTAATCCTACGACCAACGAGTTTTTTGTAAAATGGGAAGATAATTTTTCGGCAGTTACATTGGACTTGTACAACAGTCAAGGTGCTTTGTTGCTTACACAAAATTTGACAAGTGGAAAAAGTATCAACGTAGAAGATTTACCCAAAGGATTGTACATCTGCCAAATCAAATCTGAAAACAAAACATTTAAGGTTGAAAAAGTAATAGTGCAATAAATCGAAAGTATAAATGAAAAAGCCACATCGCTCCGATGTGGCTTTTTTGTTTTTTAAAATTCGTAAAAACTTAGTCATAGTAGTCGGAAGCTCTAGCTTCCGACAAAACTATTGCAACTTAATGCCGCCAAGCTGGAGCTTGGCGATACTTTAAACTCCAAATTACCGTACGGCTAAGTTATTTTTACTAAAATTCATAATTTACCATTAGAACCAGTTTGTTACGCATAAAAAAAGACGTTCAAAAGAACGTCTTAGACAGTGAAAACTGTATTAGTACCCGGGACGGGACTTGAACCCGTACGCTCGCGAAAGCACTGGATTTTAAGTCCAGCGTGTCTACCATTCCACCACCCGGGCAACGGGTGCATTTCTTTACAAAAGTAAAGAAATTGTGTTAAAAAAGCCTACGAGTTTACCGCAGACTTTTTGTGGAGCGAAAGACGAGATTCGAACTCGCGACCCCGACCTTGGCAAGGTCGTGCTCTACCAACTGAGCTACTTTCGCATATTTTTGAAACAGTTTTAACCTGTTTTTTTAAATGCGATGCAAAGATACGCTTTTTGTTTAGACATTTCCAAATTATCTTGCAGAAAAATAATTTTTTTTTACTTTTAAATAAAAATTCGGCTGCTAATTTTCTGATTATCAGTAGTTAAGGTATCTAAAATAATTTTTAATTTTTTGGTATTGGGAAAGCAATTTTTTGTATTTTCGCAGCGTTATGTAAGCATATAAAGTGAACAGAACTTTTTTCACAATGGCAAAAAAGTACGTTTTTTTTATGCGCTCATTAATAACTTATTGATAATCAAATTTTTACAAATTAAAAAAATAATTTTTTTTGAATTATCTTTCATACTTACCTATTACATTTATTAATTTATGTCTTTCCTGTTGTCAAAATTGAAGTTTTATACTATCTTTGTGAGTTAAAAAGGTAAAATCATACTATGATACAAACAAAATATATTTTTCCAGAGAAAAATGCTTTCAAAGCAAGAGAAGCACTGGATACGGATTTTGATATAGACATTCACGAACCTGAATTATACATTGATTTAGATAACATTCGTATTTTGTCAGAAATAACAGATTACAAGGAGAATTTATATTTCATGCTCAATATTGACCCTAATAGTCAAACATTGGACACTACCGCTAATGATTATTCAAAAATTCTTTTTTTAGGGCATCGTGGCTGCGGAAAAACAATAGAACTAAGGCGTATTCATCGTTTTTTGAACGATGAGAAACGTTATTTTGCTATACTGATAGAAACTGAAAAAGAGTTGGAGGTCAATAAAATGCAATCTGAAGATTTTTATATCATTATGGTTATCAAAATCATCAGACAACTGAAAGAGGCTGGTTTAGACAATGCAACAGATAGTTTCGATGATTTACTCAAAGATTGGTTGAGCGAAAAAGAGGTACAGGAAGAAATTACAAATACAAAAGGTATAGAAAGTAGTTTGGCTGTTAAAGCCGATACTGATGGTAATTTTCTTTTGAAAGCATTGAGTTTTTTGAAGTTTGAGGCAGAGATAAAAGGTACACTTGCAAGAGAAAGTAAGGCAACTACGACAATTCGCTCAAAAATAAAAAGTAATTTGACGGATTTTATTACCAAATTTAACAACGCACTGGTAGAGGTACGAGAGCATTGTGCTAAAGCAGGTGTAGGTCGTGATTTGCTGTTTATCATTGATGGTACTGAAAAAACAACTTTTGAATTTTATGAAGAAGTTTTTCAGAAAAACGGTCATATTTTACGTTCACTCAATGTCAATTTGGTAACAACCCTTCGTCTTGATGCTTTTTATAAACTCGAAGGTAAGCCAAATCTCGATTTTTATGAAACTGTTTTTGTTCCAATGGTAACAGTTACGAAGCAAAATAATGCTATTTTGGCGCAAATTCTTATAAAAAGGGTAGATAATACTACATTTTTTGAAACAGATGCATTGGATTATTTTGTAGAAATGTCAGGCGGAAGTTTAAGACAATTGTTGCGTTTGGCAAATCAAGCCTTGTTGTACAGTCGTGGTAAAAAGGTAGATATAGAACGAGCAAAAATAACGGTGGCTACAGAGGGCGAAAAACTCTATCATGCGCTATCGCCTGAGCAAAAAGAAATACTAAAAAACAATACTTGGCAAGACAATTGGTCGCATCCCGAAGTGTCTATCATGCTCTATGCGATGGCGTTGCTTAAATACAACGGCAATGCAAAAGTCAATCCGTTAATTAAATCTTATTTTTAAAAAATGGATTTTTTTGAAAAAAATGAAGAAAATCTCGAAACTTTAGTTTTTGCCTTGACACAAAGGGAAAAGACTACAATTGCGGTTGGCATCTACGACAAAGAGGATACTTGCGATAAGGCAATTGCGTATATTTCAAAACAATTTACAGCGCAAAAAACCTGTTTTTTCGATTTATTTGGGCAAAAAATAACTTCTTTGTTGGCTTATTGTAGAGAAAATTTGCCTAAAAACGAAGATGGTAATCTGCCTATTGTGCATATCACTCGGATAGATCCTTTGTTGTTTATTTCTGAAAATCATAAGGTAAAGGCTTCGCCTTTGGTGGCGCAAATTAACATGGAGCGAGAGTTGCTTTTTCACGAAGTGCAGGCACTTATGGTTATTTGGCTCACAAGAGAAGGCTACAATCGCTTACGCATGGATGCACCTGATTTTATGGATTGGGTCGTGGCGACTTTTACCTTTGAAAACGACGGAAGCGCAATAAATCAATCACTGAGTTTTGATATTCCAAAACAAAGCATAGAGGAGAAAGGCAAGGCAAATACTTTTGAACTGAACGAAAAAGCTGCAAAATTGCAGCAGCGCACTCATAAATTTGAGCAAGGAAAAAAACTCAATACCAAAGATAAAAAAGAATATTTTAATCTTTTGCTGGCACTGATAGATGCGTATAAAAAAGTGCACGATTTAGAAAAAGCAAAATATAACCTAAGCGTAGCCTATACGCTCGCAAAAGACAATAACCTTGCAAATGGCTACGAATTTGGCAAATTACTTACTGATTGGGGCGATACTGAAACAAGTTTGGGAAATCTCTCGGAGGCATTATTGCTTTTTGAGGAAGCTTTGCAGCATTTCGAACTCTTAGAAGATAAAAATAGTATTGGTGTATGCTTATCACGATTAGGCTCTACACAAAGCAGTTTGGGAAATTTGGAACAGGCGTTGGTGTTTTATAATGAATATAATCGTTTAAAAAAAGAACTTTACGAAGCCTATCCGAATAATGTTGATTTCAAAAATGGATTGGCGATTTCTTACTCAAAATTAGGCTCTACACAAAGCAGTTTGGGAAATTTGGAACAGGCGTTGATGTTTTATGAGAAAGATATTGAATTATCAAAAGAACTTTACGAAGCCTACCCGAATAATGTGTCTTTCAAAAATGGATTGGCGATTTCTTACTCAAAATTAGGGGAAACACAAAGCAGTTTGGGAAATTTGGAACAGGCGTTGATGTTTT
>JANMGN010000823.1:0-3482 GCA_031374645.1 Chitinophagales bacterium
TAGAATATGAAGATAAACTAAACAAACTCAAACAAAAAGCACTTCGAGCGCAAATGAATCCGCATTTCATTTACAACAGTATCGTAACTATGGAAGCACTCAATATCGAGGACAGAAAAAGAGATTTTGCGAAGTTTTCGCAGAAATTTGCAAAACTAACAAGGGCTATTTTAGAAAATTCACAGTATGATTTTATAACTATTCAGAAAGATTTGGAATCGCTGAACCATTACTTATACATCGAAACTATACGAACAGACAATAAATTTTCTTATGAAATAAAATGCGAAGAGTACTTAATGAATAATTTTTCGATACCTCCCTTGCTCATACAACCCTTTGTAGAAAATGCAATTTTGCACGGTCTAAGGCACAAAGCAGAAAATGACGGTCTTATATCGATTTATTTATACGAAGGAAAAGACGAGTTGATTGTAAAAATTGAAGACAATGGTATTGGCATCAAACAATCAATGGCTATCAATGAAAAATCTTTTATCCGAAGAGAAAAACAATCCTTAGGACAAGCTTTTACAACCGAACGTATTCTTTCTCTGAACGAACCTAACAATAAAAAATTTTATACAGAAATCACCGATCTCGAAAATCAAGGGCTTAATGGTACAAAAGTAACCTTATATCTCCCCTTAATTCATAAAGATACGGTTTCTGGATAACACAAACCAACTTACCAAATAATATACTTTTATGAAAGTGATACTTGTAGATGATGAAAAAGCAGCATTAGTAATTCTAAAACACAAACTAATGTTGCTACATTCTGCTAACATCGAAATATTAGCAGAATGTAACAATGCAGAAGATGCTATCTCTGCCATCAATACCTTAAAACCAGATTTGGTTTTTTTAGATATTGAAATGCCTAATCTTTCTGGTTTCGATATTTTGGCAAAATTACAAAATACGGATTTTCACGTCATTTTTGCTACCGCCCATGAAGAGTTTGTATTACAGGCTTTGAGAGTAAATGCTATTGATTATTTGCTAAAACCAGTAGATGAAGACGATTTGGCATTGGCTATTGATAAAGTGGAGAAAAAAATGAAATCCTCGAAAGAACCGACCGACACTATTTCCAAATTATTGGGTTTTTTGAGGACAACTAAGGCAAAATTGCAAGTTCCTACCGCCGAAGGAACTTACTTTATTCCTTATGAAGAAATCATCAGAATCGAAGCCGACGGAAGCTATTCGCATATTTTTGCCAAAGACAGAAAAAAAATAACGACTTCTAAACCAATAGGTGAGTTTGATTTTTTGGACAACAACGAAAACGAATTTATGAAAGTCCACAAATCTACTATCATAAACCTCAACATGGTCACGAAATACAAACGTGGCGACGGCGGTATCGCTATTATGATAGACAATGTAGAAGTTGATATTGCTCGAAGAAGAAAAGATGACTTCCTCAAACGATTAGAAATCAAAGATTAATTAAATTTAAAAAATAAACCAAAATGTCAAAACTAATTTATCTATTTTTCCTCTTTTCTGCCATCCATATAAATGCGCAAAACAATTCCTATTGTGACGACCCAAACCTATTCATCAAAGAGCAATTTTTGGAAACACCACAAACTACCAAAAATATTATCTATGGAAAAGCAAAGGATTTTTCAGGAAAAACAATCAATTTAACCCTTGATATTTTACTGCCCAAAGCACAAAACGATAGTGCAAAATTACCTAAAAGACCGCTTTTTGTTTGGATTCATGGTGGATATTTCATCACTGGAGCAAAAGAAGACATTGGTCTTTTGGCAATCAAAACAGCACAAGTAGGCTACGTTTGCGCAAACATCAATTACAGAATCGGATTATCCAACTTGAATAGCACTGACCTCTGCAAAAACAAATGGGACGAATTTTTCAAAGCAGGATACAGAGCTGTTCAGGATACCCGCAACGCTATCAATTTTCTAAAAGCCAATGCGGACAAATACAATATTGACACTACAAAAATCATCGTGGCTGGTGTAAGTGCTGGTGCAATAACCGCTTTACAAACGCCTTTTGCAGATGATTCTGATTTTTTAGCTACTCAAAACCTCATCAATCCTTTGGGTAAAATGCCAAAAGCAAGTACAATAAGTGCTGCCATCTCGCTCTCTGGAATAGTCATAGACGATTGTATGATAGATGATTTTGACCAAAAAACACCTATTTTTATCGCTCATGGCACTTGCGATAATGTACTGCCTTTTGATGAACAGCCCTTGCTTTTTTGCCCTAATTTCCCAAAAGTTTCAGGCGCATTGGGCGTAGCTCAACGGGCAGAATGTCTAAATATACCTTATCGTTTTTTGGCACTCGAAGGTGTAACGCACGACATTACAAAACCAAGTACGCTGCCTTTACTTTTGATAGATTCCATCAAAGCATACTTAAAATACGAAATCCTTTGTCAAAAACCTCAAAAGCAAAGCAATTTTGTGAGCCTTCTTAAAAACGTTTGCCCTTTACCAAGTGCAATTGCGCCAAAACCTTGTGGCTCCACCAATACTATAAACTGCAATACCGTAGCAAATACAGAAACCAACAGCACAACAAATCAAATTTTAGTTTATCCTAATCCTGCAAAAAATGAAATACAAATAGCTACACCCGACAATGAATTTTTAGAAAACATACAACTATTTGATTACCAAGGCAGAAACGTTTTATTTGCTCAATACAATGAGAATAACAATTCTAAAATGCTGAATATCAGCAATTTAAAAGCTGGTTTATATCTTATAATAGTCAATAAAAAATATCGAAATACCGTCATTATTCAGTAAACCGCTTTACCGTTTATGAACTTATTTACACCGTTTATACCTCAAAAGCTACCGTAGATATATATCGAAAAAAGTAAATTTGAACTCCGTATATCTTTGTTGCATAAACAAAACACTAACAATTTATGAAAGCCTTACTTACGCTCATTTTTCTACTGACTTCTTTTTTCCTAAACGCTCAAAATGCAGATACAACCATCAACATAAAAATATGTTTTGGCGAAAAATACAACAATATAATATTAAAAAAAGACAGTGCTTTTTTCAATACCTATAAAAATACAATAGGAAAAGATAGCATCGTAAAATATGCTATCAAGGTCATTGCACCTATCAAAACGCTTTATTCCAAAATATTTTGCTACGGCGAAGTTCTAAATGGAAAACCAATTTTCAAAGATTCTACTTGGCAAGTTGCACTGAAATCAACTTTGACAGGTTGCGATAGTCTTGTGCTTTTTGAATGGAGCGTAATTAAGGTTTCTGATTTCAAAATTAGTGGCAATCGTTTTTTGTGTAGTGCAGTTACAAAAACAGAACTCTCGGTTGGTAATTTTGATTTTTACCTTTGGTCCAACGGTAATAAAACAAAAAGTATCTCGGTTGATAAAGTTGGTATTTATGCCATAACGGTCAGTAATACAAGCGGTTGCAAATTTTCAGAAAGTATAAATGTGG
>JANMGN010000837.1:0-3952 GCA_031374645.1 Chitinophagales bacterium
ATATTTTAACATGAAAAAAATTACCGCTTTACCGCTTTACCGCTTTACCGCCTAATTTTTCTTCCATTAGCATTTCTTTTTAGTACAACTACTACCGCACAGGTAATTTATGGCCCTATCGAAGGTTCTATTTCTTATAGTTACGACCCTTGTAAAGATCCCTGCGTGATTGCCTCAAATTGTGGAAGTGAGTCTGCTATAAAAAATTGTCTCAAGGAATGTGACAATAGTGCACTGACAGACAAGCAATGGCTCGCTTGTAAACAAAAATGTAATGAACTTACATTTAATACATTTAGTGTTGATAAAACTCCTATTGGTTTTTTTGCCATTATTGAATTTGCAACAAATCCCTTCAATACCGCCGCTCCAACGCATCTTATCGAGTTTATTGACAATTCGAGTTTTTTTATCAAGGCAACAGATCCTTCTTTCAGTTTTTTTACTACGCCTATGTTCTCTGAAAAAGGATTCTACTGCTACCGTTATGCTGTGGTAATAAAGTACAGTGATGGGTCTGTTTGTACATCTGCTGAATCCTCTTGGATTTGTAATATATAAATTTAAACTAATGTTTGAAAAACTTTGATTCGTCTTATATTTTCATAGAAATTAGCGGTCAAAGCAAGATTTTTCAAACATTGAAATATTTTTTAATAATTTAACTAAAATTAATAAAAATGAAACTTAAATTGATTTTTAAAATTTTATTTGTTGCGCTTCTCTTAAATGCTTGCGCAACGTCAAGTACATCTGATATAGAACCTACTAAAATTGATATGGTCAAAATTACTGAGTTAAAATTAAAATTACCTTCAGAAATTTTTTCTAAAAAAGCAGTCTATTTTAAAGACAAAAATGGGAAAGATGTGAAAATCAATCTTTTCTATACAGAACTTAAAGACCAATTAACTCATAACGATGGATTCCTCTATACAAGGGAGCGAGGTCGTATTGTTTACGAAAGTAAAGAACAAAAAATATTGGTTAGCATAGATTTGAGTAGTCAGCTGTCTTATAATAGTTCTTCTACGCCACAGTATAGTTTACATGTAGGAAATAATGTAAATGATCATGCTACGGATTTATTAAGCCAAATTATTCTGCTTTATAGTAGCAATTTAACAAAGATTGCCGGAAATACTTTGATACGTGAAGTCGAAACAGAAACCATTTTAGGTAAAACATTTAAAAATGTATTTCATTCTACCTATGAAAAGGATTTTTATAAAAACCAACTGGGTTTTAATATGACTTACGGTGTAGTTAGTCTAAATGACTTTGATGGAAATCTGTATGTTTTTGACCGATTCGAGTAAAAAATACCTAAATAAAAGAAGCGTTGGAACACTCCAATGCTTCTTTTGTTTTAAAACTTATTCTAGCCATTTTGAAGTACCGTCTTCCATAATGTGATTTTCAAAATCTTGCCAATTAAAAAGTGGAACTCTTGGTATCGGAATCCAAGCGTATTCCAACCAGCCGAATGCTTCGAGTGCATTAAAATTTAGTTTATAATCAAAAATAGAAGGCTTACTTTCTACATTTCCTAAATAATAATAGTCGTAACCTTCGGCAATGGCAAACTCGATTTCGAGCAGCATCGTGAACTGTCCTAAACTGTCTTTTTCGTACGCCATATCATGGCAACAAAATGTACCAGAAACGCCTTTTTCGCCCAAATGTATAAAAGAACAAGCCAAAGGAGCTGCATAAACATTTCCTTTGGGAAAAATATCAAATTCAATGCAAGTCGTAGGTGTTTCGGCGATGTCTTCTGGAAAAAAATCCCATGGCGATACAGCGTAACCAAATCTATTCATCCGATGCTCCATAAAAAGACGAGTTCTCGCCGCATTCCATATCGCATTTCTTACTTCTATCGAAAATTTTAACTTATTGGTTTTTAGCAACTTACGCTGACTTTTTGAAAAAGTAAAATCACTCAATCGTATTCTTAAAGGGATATTAATACAGCCTTTATCGTAATTGTAAGTATCTTTTAGGAAATTATCGGACAAGAAACGATAGCCTTGCGATAGGTACGTGTCTAATTCTTTGCGAGATTTTAGTCTTCGCATAGGCACTCTATCATAGTATAAAGCCGCTATTTCGTAGTCGGGTAATTGAATTTTCATTTTTTATCAAAGAATTATTTCTGTTGCTCCAAAACCATATCTTGGGTGATATTCGTTTTTAAAAGAGTGAAAATCAAACTCTTGTATCAGGCGTGTCGTGATAGCGTCCCGTAATTTTCCTTTTCCAATACCATGAATTATGAAAACTCTATCTACACCTAAGCGGATTGCTTTTTGCATAAAACGCTCAAAATGAGCTACTTGTATCGTCAAAATTTGTGAATTAGAAAGCCCTTTGTAATTGGTAGTTAGATTTTCTATGTGCAAATCTATTTCAGGCGAAAACTCAGCCAGTTCTTTCACATCATTTTTAGTTCTAAAAGGCGTTACTTCTGTCGGATTATAAACAGTCGCTTTGGGCAAAGGAACAGACGCTCGTTTGGTATAAGTCTTTAAATCTTCTTCTTTTTTAGTTTCGTCTTCTGCTAACAAAGATGGAAAAAATACAAAATGATGCACTACTTTATTGAGTAAAGGAGCAGTCAGTACGCTATTAAAAAATTGTTTTGCCTTGATTTTCAAGGACTTATGAATAACAGGTTCTAAGCCGTTTGTTGTGATACGACTAATTTCCATATCAGCAACGGGACTGTCGTTGAGTTCGTCGTAAAACATTTCTCCAAGCAAAAGTACGCTCAATCGCTCCGTTTTTCCATCTACTTCCATCAAATTTTTGTCTTCTACTTTTAGTTTAAAAACAAAAATAGCTTCCTCTTCGGTATCATTGATGAGGTAAATTTTATACTTTTCGATGTCGTCATGCTTGCGTACTTCTTCAAAAGCCAGTTGAATACCGAGACTTGTAAGGATATTGTACTGCGTTTTTATAGGAAAAAGTTCTGCATCAGTAGGTTTTACTTTGCTATTTTTTGCTTCGTTTTCGATACCTTTGAACTCGCTCGGCAGCGTCAAATCTTCTTCATATACAGGTATGTACATATCATCTTCGGCAACATATACGACGACCATGCCGTCGCTATGAATTTCTGATATTTTACCGCTATCGCCCGTAAATTTGAGTACGACTTCTTGTCCGAGTTTAAAAAACATAAAATAGTATAAATATAGTTTAAAACAATTTTTACAAAGGTAGAAAAAAGAATTATAACAAACAAATTATTTTAAAATAATATTTTTATTAGATATAATATTTTAAAATTTTTTCTAAAAATTTTCTAATTATAGCTATATTTACGCCCAGAATTAGAAAAATATGAATTTAGCATTAGAAATATCACGTCGTTATTTATTTTCAAAAAAAACGACCAACGTTATCAATATTATTACGGGTATTGCGGCAGTTGGGATTAGTATTGGTACGGCTGCTTTGCTGTTGGTACTTTGTGTTTTCAATGGTTTTGAAGAACTAGTTATTGGTTTGATGGGAAATTTTAATCCTGACGTAAAAATCACGCCAACTTTGGGCAAAACTTTTGTGATTGATAGTGTTCAATTGGCAAAAATCCGTGGTTTGGAAGGTGTAGTAGCGGCTTCGGTTTCTTTGGAAGAAATTGCTTTTTTTCAGTACGCTGGTACGCAGGATTTTGGCATTATAAAAGGTGTAGATGGCAATTATCAGAACGTCACGCAGTTGGATAGTGCGATAAAAGAAGGACGTTATGCGCTGCAAAGAGGCGAGGCTTTTTACGCAGTTGTTGGAGCTGGTATTCGCAACAAATTGGCGATAAATGTAGATAATCCGCTTGAACCTTTGAGTGTTTTTATGGCAAAAAGAGAAGACGCTGGACCTCTCGAGCAGCAATTTAGAAGCGATAGAATGATGCCAATAGGTACGTTTTCTATACAACAAGACT
>JANMGN010000839.1:0-11536 GCA_031374645.1 Chitinophagales bacterium
AGGTATATCGCATTTTTTCATACCGCAAAGCTAATTTTTTTTCTTAATACGACCAACTTATTTTTTACACGTTACTATGAAAAAAATATTGTTTATAAATGTAATTACAATTTTATTATTGTTTTTATGGTCTTGTGGTAGTGATAATGCAACTCTCGATAATCGTAACGGAGATGTTTCTCTAAGTTACGAGGTAGAGAGTAGCAATTATACTACTCCTATTAATAAGAATGAAGAAAATCAACGACTACCTGTCGAGGTAGCCGCAAGCTTTCCTCGTATTGATAGAGCTAAGGTAAGTGTTTGCTACCAAAAAAAAGGTACTTATTCTATGACAATAGAGAATATAGCAAGCAAGGGAAATGCAAAATATCCTGTGAATGGTGTTGGTTCAATAGAACCTTTTCAATACAGTAAAATTGTATTTGAGGATAACAATATAAAAGTTTATGCCACTGATGGTTCGTTGTTATCTTCTGCCGAAGATACCGATAATTTGGTAGAAGACAATAAAAAATTAGTGGAAAGTATCCTAACCTATAAGCCTATGGAAGAAGGCGAAATAGACAAACTTATACCTGCTTTAAAGCTAAACGGTTTAGATGCAAGAGAAAGCAATGATAAAAAATTTATTTCTTGGCAACAAGCAGAAAATAATGGAGGCTCTAAAATATATGTTATCAATAAAGAAACAGGTTTTTTGGCTGGCTGGCAAGAATATAATGCACAAAAAGTAAAGACAGAACAAACGATGATTAATGTTCAAAGAGAGGGAGAAAAAATTACAGTCAAAAATTTTACTTCGATAGAAGATTTCATATCGCCACTAAGTAAAATCAAGATGAGGCGTATTTTTCAATCTTCTTATGCAAATTTTAATTTAAACGTTCGTTAAAATATTACAAAATAACTAAAAAATGAAAAAATATATTTTATTACTACTTCACATTTCTTTAATTTCGAACTTAGCATTTGCTCAACAGCGAAACGTTTTAACTGTTGATGGTATGATTCCTTGTTCTCCAGTATCTACGTTTTACGGTCTAATAAATTTAGCAAAACAAGTACCAAATAACTACAAAATTAATCATTTAAAGCAAGCTACTTTCAACTACGATCCTTCAAAAGGTGTTGCTGTTTCAGCAAATGGGCTAAACGATGCTCTGAAAAATCAAGATGCAGTGAATATACTCGGTATTGCACACGACTACGGTGGTATTGTGCTAAAAAATATGAATAACCCTGCTATTACCGCTATGATTTTAGACGGCGTACCCAATAATGGCTCCGAACTAATCAAAAAAATTATTACCAAGCAAGGAGGAGGATCAGCTTTTGGTTTAAAGGTATTTAGTGACTTAAAAGCATGGTCTGGTGCTGAAAACTGCGCTACTTGCAATTTTGAAGGAACATTAGATGCTTTTATAAAAGAAATACAAGCCAATGCGACGGCTTGGAAAGATATTGACCCAGACAGTCCATTTGTGGGAACAAAGCCTACTGTTCCTTATGCTATTTTATGGGGAAATATAGAACGTTTAGGGCTGTCTAGCCTATTAAGTTCTGCGGCTGCCTCTTCAACGACTACTGCAAATAACTTTATTGGAAGTTGTATAAATGAAAAATTAATTGAAGAAAATTCAAAACTCAAAAGAAAGAAAAATCGTGCTATTTTAGATGCCATTTTTACAACAGCATCAAATTTAAAAAGTCTCCTTAGTCCGATAAAAGTTACAACAACTACAAACACTACCACCAATACAAAAGAAACGAGTATTAGTGGTATAAGCTCTGATGCAGTAAAAAATCTTATTACGTCATTAGTAAAAGATATAGATGAAATTAGTAAGGTCGATAAGGAAATTAAAAACCTTTTAAAATGCGAAGTATATTTACAAGCCATGAATGCACAATGGGACTTATTGGTAAGTGGCAATCAGAAAAAAGTAGTAACCCTTACGACCACTATAATTGGTGATCCAGCTGCATTTCAAGACTGCTTGAGTAATTGCTCTGATCCAGATCCACAAGTACAGGGATGGTGTATTAATAACTGCTATTTGAATTACAATGGGTCTAGCGATGAGACAATTATAATTAATACCTACGTATCGATAACAAGACCGCATGACGGACTATTGACAGATATAGAGCAAAAGTTAGATGGTGCTGCTAAAACGTATGAACTACCTTCTGTAAATCATTTACAAGAACCAGATTGGGAGCAAAAACCAGTTAATGCTGCTTTTATTGATCTGTTTGAAGGCAACGCTGGTATAGCATTTAAAGTTCCTAAGTAATATTATTTGAAATTATATTTTCAGTAAAGAGCAAAGAATTTCTTCTTTGCTCTTTCTATATTCTGAAAATAGCATTAACTATATGAAAACAGTTTTTTTAGTAATCCGATTTTTTTCTTGTGTACTCATAATTACTTGTTTTAGCTGTAAGGATAAGTATAAAAAGTACGATTTAGTGGCAACTTACGAGGATAATAACATTAAAAATATCAATACTATTTATCCAATTAGTTATAAAAAAGCTATTATTTGCACTTATATCAATCAAAAAGAACAAACCGAATTAGTATCAATTCACGAGAATACAAGAAAAATTCTCTGGAAAACTACCTTAAAAACAGATACTTACTTGTACTACAATCTTAAATATTATATTGATAAAAATATATTGATATTGCCTAACGGTAAAGAGTTATTGGCTATTGATATGGATAACGGAAAACAGCTTTGGAATAACGCGTTCTATGACGGTGCAGAAAACTATTTGGAAGGAATTGGAGATAAAGTGTACAGAATTTATTATTCTTTCCAACCTACTGCTTATCATATTTTACAATTTGATGTAAAAAATGGAAATTCTATTAACGTTTTTAATTACAATGCTGATAAAAATAAAAAAGTGTTTGCTCGCACACCTTTGGCTGTATTGAATGACCATGATACTTTGCTATATTTTCCAGTCATTCAACAAAATAAAGAAGATAATACTACAGTCCCTTACCTCAATATTTATAGCTCGAGCTATAAAAAGATAATTAAACAAGACACTTTAGATTTTGAAATGAATAGTGGTGGTGTCGCTAAACAACCACTATTACATACTGATAACCTATTACTTATAAAAGATAATGAGATAATTTGCTTTGACATTGACCGTAACAAAATAAAATACAAATTTCAATTTCCACGAGATATGCTTTCCTCAAAGCCAGAGATTATTGGAAACACCTTACTTTATCCAGCAGAAGACGGTTTTTTATATGCTTTTGATATTATAGAAAGAAAAATACTTTGGAATACAAAAATTAGCGGCACACCAAGTCGTATGCAAATACAAAATGGTAAAATCTATATTATAGGCGGTGGCAATGGACTACTTTATATTATTGATGTCTTAGATGGAAAAATTGATTATTCTTCTGAGAAAAACAACATCTTTTATGAAAGACAATTTCTTGCGACTAAAAAACATCTAATTTTATTTGGTAAAAATAAAATTTATTTTAGAAAATTATAGTTTTGAAAGCATTTTTGAAAAAAATTATCTTGGAGTAATTAGCCTCATATATTAGCGTTTAATACTCGAATTAACCAAGTGCCTATTTATCTGATTTTTTAGTTTCTTTTTTTGTTAAATCTTCTCTTACAAACTTATTACCAGACTTTAGTTTCCTCGAAACAGCTTCGTATGGCCCTACAACAATTTCATCGCCTTCTTGTAAGCCTTCTATTTCGATAAAAGTATCATCTTGAATACCTGTTTTTACTTCTACCATTCTTAAAGTATCGCCACTACAAACAAACACAACCTCTTTGATGTTTTTATTTTTTGAAGTTGTTTCTTTTTCAACACGTTTTGCCTTGAAAGCCTCATCTTCATCTACTTTTTTTACTTCTTCTCGGTCACGTGTTGTCACGCCTTGAATAGAAACACTCAATGTGTTTTCTATGGTTTTGGTAAAAATTTCTACCGAAGCTGACATTCCTGGACGAAAAGGGTGCTTTTTTCCTTTGGTAATCAAGTCCGCATAAGAGCTTGGGTCAATTCTTATTTTTACAACAAAATTAGTTACTTGGTCGCTATTCAAATTGACTGCGCCTGTTGCTGTTGTGGTATTGTTGGCTGTATTTGCAATTTGATAAACTTTTCCTTTAAATTTTTTGCCAATAAAAGCATCTATATCAATATCTACGTTATCGCCAACATTTACTCTTGGAACATCATTTTCGCTGACATCAACCTGGACTTCCATACTACTAAAATCGGCAATACGCAAAATTTCTGTACCCGACATTTGGATTGTTCCTAAAACACGTTCACCTTTTTTTACGTTTAATTTAGAAATGATACCACTTGTAGGCGCATAAATAGAAGTGCGTTTTAGGTTGGTACGCAACTCTTTTAACTGTGCATTGGCACTTTTTATAGAGAAATCTGCTGCACGAGTGCCTTGCTCAATTGATTTTATATCTGCATTTGTTGCCTCAAAAGTAGCTTCTGCGACATTAAGTGCTACACTTGCATTATCTAACTCCGCTTTTGAAATCACACCATCAGCAAAAAGCGTTTTTTGTCTTTGAAAAATAATTTTTGCATTTTCCAATTGTGCTTTTGCTTGTATGCTACGAGAACGGCTACCTTCTACTTGCGAGCGAGATTGGTCAGCTTGCGCACGGGCGCTATTTACGCCAGCCTCGCCACGCTCTACGGTAGAGATATAGGCTTCGGGATTTACACGGCAAAGCAATTGTCCTTTTTTGACCGTATCGCCTTCTTGTACCAGAAGTTCTACGATTTCGCCCGAAACATCAGAGCTAATTTTGACTTCTACTTCTGGAAATATTTTTCCGCTTGCAGAAACAGTTTCGTAAATAGTGCGTTTCGCAATTTTTTCAGTTTGTACTTTTTCGCCTTTTGGTTTGCTCGAACTGCTCCACCAAATACCTGCGCCAAGTACAGCGACCACACCTAATAGTGAGAATATTAAACCTTTACTTTTCATAATGTTTGTGATTAAATTTCTTCTAACTTTTGTTTTGTTTTAATTACCTAACGTAATTTTTCTGCCTTGATAAAAATCTACAATTTTTAGGCGAAAAATATAATCGTATTTAGCAATTATAAAATCTCTTTCGGCAGCATCCATATTATTTTTTGCAGTCGTGACCTCAAAAGGGCTTGATGCCCCTGCTGTCAATTTTCTATCTGCATTTTCAGAGGCAATTTTGGTAGCATTGTATGTTTTTTCGCTTGCTTCGAGTTGTTTTTTCGCTGCTTTTGCTGTCGCTATGGCATTTTGGATATCAGCTTTAAGCAGTTGATTGGTACGTTGATTGACTAATAATTGGTTTGCAACACCCAATCTCGCACGTTCAATTGCTATACGTGTCAAACCTTTATCGTAAATGGGAATATTTAGACTTATGCCTACGTTTTGTCCTAAATTTGTTTCTAATGCTTGAAAGAAAGTCGTAGGAGCAAAATTAGTGTAAGTGGTACTCATTCCTCCGAACCAACTCACATTAGGGCGATAGCTTGTTCTTTCAATATCTGCTTGCATTTCAGCACTTTTTAAGCGCATTTCGCCTGCTTTTATCTGTGGTTGTCTGCTGTAAGCCTGCTGATAAACGGCACGCATCGTTAGACCATCAACGCCATTTTCTGTTGGAATTTGGACTTCTGGACGGTCAATCTTAAACGCTGCGTCAGGGTCTAATTCTAACAATTGCTTCAATGTTAGGTACTCAATATCCACATTATTTTGAGCAGAGACAAGCACTTGTTCACTACGAGAAAGTTGTGCGATGAAATCATATTTATCGTTTTCAGGACGTGCGCCAGCTGCAATAAGTTTATTGATTTGTGCCAATTGTTGTTTTGCTTGGTCAAATCGCTTTTTTGCTGCTGTTACTTGCTCTTCATTGAGTAAAATACGCAAATAGGACGAAGCAACATTGAGTGAAATATTCATTGCAGCTTGTTCCATATCTGCTTTTGCAGCTTCTTGATTGTACTTGTTTTGAGCAATTGACTTATCAATTTGTCCACCTTGATAAATAGGTCCGCCAATATTCAAACCATAATTATTGAAACCCAAGCGTGTTGCAATGTAAGAGTTGGTCAAGGGATTGATCGCTCTACCGAAGTTTCCGCCTGCGCTTGAGTTGGCACTCAAACTCGGACGTTTGTTCGCTTTGAGCTGTCGGTCTGTAAGCACCGTATTTGCAATAGCATTTTGCGATTGTTTTACAGAAATACTATTTTTTTGAGCGTAATCTATACAGCGTTCGAGTGTCCAAGTGTCTTGTGCTTGGACGTTTGAAAAATAGAGAAGACTTGTGCTTATTAGTAAAAAAAATTTAGACATAGCTTGAAAAAATTGATACTATTTTTTTCGATTAAAAAACGCTACAATATTAGTAGTTTTTTATTCAAATAAATAAATATTTTGATTAATAGCGGATTTTTATAGATGAAAGGTAGGGAAAATTTGGCTGAATGTACTAATTCTAAAAAAAATGCAATTTTCATTTTCCCATTATAATTGTAGCAATTATTTTTCCAAAAAGTTAATATTGCGTTTTAAGCCTACGTATTTGGTACGTTTTACTGCTGAATTTTTAAAAATAACTTTAAAAGTCTCTTCGGTAAGTTCTTTCCAATCATTTTTAGTCAATTGTAAAAGATTTTCTTTAGGTAAAAAATGAGGCTCTTGATGCGGCTTTGAAAAACGATTCCAAGGACAAACGTCTTGACAAATATCGCAACCATACATCCAGTTTTCCATATTATTTTTAAAAATTTCGGGTAAGGCTTCTTTTAGTTCTATCGTAAGGTAAGAAATACATTTGCTACTGTCAAGGATAAATCCTTCGGGTGCGATAGCGTTTGTTGGGCAAGCATCTATACATTTGGTACAACGTCCGCAGAAATCTTTAATTGGGCCATCTGCCTCCAATTCTATATCTATGATAAGTTCTGCTAAGAAAAAATACGAACCACGTTTAGGATTTATCAACAAAGTATTTTTTCCGAGCCAACCTGTACCGCTTTTTTTTGCCCATTCTCGTTCCATAACAGGCGCAGAATCTACAAAACAACGTCCATTCACGTCGCCAAATTTTTCTTTTATTTTTGCTAAAAAAGTATTCAGCTTTTCTCTTATAACATCATGATAATCAGCACCATACGCATACATCGAAATTTTTGGGGCATCGCTATCAGCTTGTTTTTCTTCGTTGTAATAATTATACAAAAGCGTTACGACTGATTTTGAGCCTTCTACGAGTTTTCTTGGGTCGATTCGCTTTTCAAAATGGTTTTCCATGTAAGACATTTTTCCATGAAAACCACTATTAAGCCACACTTCCAAACGGTGCGCTTCTTCGGTAAGCTCCTCCGCTTTACTTACGCCAACAAATTCAAATCCCATTGAATAGGCTTCTTCTTTGAGCCAATATGTTTTTTCTTTTGTGTTCATAAAAAAACTAAATATCACGATGTCTTTCCCAATAGTTAATATCTTCGACTTCTTCTATAATTTGAAGGTAATTATAATAACGTAATTCACTCACGCCGCCCGTTACGATGGCATCTTTGACGGCACAATTTGGTTCATTTCGATGCAAACAATTGTTGTATTTGCATTTTGGCGAGAGCTCAAAAAATTCTCGAAAATTATGCGTTACGTCACGTGGTTCGAGGTTATTAAAAGACAGCATTTTTATACCAGGCGTATCTATGATGTAGCCGCCAAAATCCAAAGGGTGCATTTCTGCAAAAGTCGTAGTATGTTGTCCTTTGCCCGAGTAATCGGAAATTTCGGATGTTTTTATATCCAAATGTGGCTGCATAGAATTTACAAGCGAAGATTTCCCTACACCAGATTGTCCACTAATCAAACTCGTTTTATCTTTTAAAATATCCTTAAATGCTTGAATACCAATGTTTTCTGTTGCCGAAACCAGCAAAACATTATAGCCAATTTTGGTATATACTTCTTCCATCTCGTTGTAAATCGCAGTGACTGCTTCGTCGTGCAAATCCGCTTTATTAAAAACAATAGTAGTCGGAATTCGATACGGTTCAGTCATAATCAAAAAGCGGTCGATAAAACCAGGTTTTACCATTGGTTCTATCATAGTTACGATAAGTACCGCCTGATCCACATTGCTCGCCAAGAGATGGACTTGATGTCGATTGCGTGGAGATTGCCGAGCGACGTAATTTTTGCGCTCGTTAATCTTTTTTATCATGCCATTTTTTTCGCCTTCACGAACAAAATGCACCTCGTCGCCAACCGCAACAGGATTGGTCAGCTGAAAACCATTCAAACGAAATTTGCCTACAATTCTACATTCAATAACGCTTTTGTCTTCCAAACGTACCAAATACCAGCTTCCTGTCGATTTTATTACAATTCCTTTTTCCACGTATTTTGTATTGAATTTTAAAATGCAAAGTTACAACGCTATTTTGCAATATGTTTTATTATAAAGAAATAAAAATAGTTATTTTTTTGAAAAAATAACTTAGATTTGCTTTTTATTTACTTAAAAACATCAAAACATGACACTTGGAGAACTTTTTACACTTATTGGCGAAAATCCGTCTTTTATTCTTTTCTATTTCGGATTACTTCCGCTTATTGCGCTTTTGACCAATTTTATGGGAAAAAATGAAGGTAACCTTTCGCCTTGGAAATTTTTGTATGATGCAATTTTATTTTTGGTGGCTGTACCAGGAATTTTAGCGGTCGCATTAAACGTATATCTTTTTTTATTTGAAAAAAGAAGTATTTTTAGTACAGATATTTTTACGCAAATTTTACCTGTTATTTCGATGCTGACAACCTTATTTGTCATCAGAAGAAATGCAGATTTTAGCAGTATCCCAGGAGCGAATCAGCTTTCGGCTTTCGTTACGATGATAAGCTGTATTTTGATTTTTATGTTTATTTTAGACCGCACCCGTTTTGTAGTTTTTATGAATATGCCTTTTCAAACAGCGATTATAGTTTTTGTAGTGCTTTTTGTACTGATTCGAGTAAGCTGGTCAAGGATTTTTTCAAAATAATTTTTTTCTTAAAAACCGATGCAACTATTTTTTTATTTTGGTATCTCTTAGAAAAAACACTTTCTAAAAAATACTAAAATCTTTAATTATGAAAAAAATAGTTCAACTTTTATTTTGCGTTCTTTTCTTAAACGCTCAAATTTCAGAAGCACAAAACAGTGAAAATAGTGACCGTCGTCGTGCTGCAAAACCTTTTATGGGCGTTTCGCTTGGTACAAATTGGGGCGATGGCGTAGAACTCAGTGGCATAACGAAAGGTTATGGCGCAGAACGAGCAGGGCTTCTGAAAGGAGATATTATAACCGCTATCAATACCGACAAAATTGGAAATAATAGAGAGCTAAACCGTGCTATCCAGAAATATAAAGCTGGAACGGAGGTAGAAGTTGCTTTTACTCGTGGAAAAGAAAATAAAATTTTGAAAGTAAAATTGGCAGAATCTCCGAATAATTACAATTGGATAGATACTGAAATAGACCAAGAAGCTATCAAACAAGATGTTAGAGAAGCAATGGAAGATGCAGCAGACGCAGCAGCAGATGCGGCAGAGGACTTGAGAGAAATGAAAGAAGACCTTCGTGAAAATATTGAGGATATTAGAGAAGAGCTCAAAGACAATTATCGCATGACCGAAAAAGCGATGTTAGGTATTTATCCTCAGACAAATTGGAGCAAAAAAGCGGTTTGTATTACTGGTTTTACCGAAAAATCAGCTGCAAAACAGGCTGGGTTGCAAAAAGAGGATTTGATTTTAAAAATTGACAAAGACGAAATAAATACAGAAGAAGAATTGCGTTATGCTTTGAAAAAACACGAACCAAACGATGAAATAACAGTCGTTTATAGTCGTGATGGTAAGCAAAACGAGGTAAAAGTAAAATTGGGCGCAGAAAAAGTCTATGATGGAAATCGTAATATTTATTTCAATAATTCCGAAGGATGGGGTTCTTCTTACTCGAAAAACGATGGAAATAACGAAACTCGCACATGGAGCAGCTATATTTTTGCTGACGGAACCCAAGTGGATTTGAATGATTTTAAAATAACACCAAGTACCAATGCGATTAATATTTCTTTTGAGGCAAAATTAAATCAGCCATTTAGTGTCGTAATTTATGATAATAGTGGAAAAGAAATTTCACGCGATGAACAAGCAAAATTAGATGGTAAATTTGAAAAACTCTTTACCATAAGCGATGTAAAAAGTGATACTTATTTTGCAAAAATATGGATAGCTGGCAAAGAAGCATTTTCTCAAAAAATTGAAATGCCTCGCAAGTAAACTACTTATGATTAATCGTTAAAAACGAGTTTAAAAAATTATGTGGTACAAAATTTGTAGCTTAGTCAGACCAAGAATATGCAAAATTTAGCTTTCAAAATAAAATAAGTAAAGTACAAAAACGTTTTGAATAAGAGAGATTTATGCTGAAGCCAAAAGGGTATGACTAAAAGAACACTATTTTTACTTACATTTATTTTTTTGAATCTGATAACAAATGCGCAAAATTATCAGAGCCTCGGAGTCAGTAAAATCGCTGAAACCAAGTGGCGTTATGGCTACATGTTACATCTTGAGTCAGGAACTGTGCTACATAAAGCGGATTTAGACTATAATTATTTTGTCTATTTCAGAGCTGATTTGACTTATCAGCAAATGCTCAACGGGCAGTTCTCGCAAGGTATTTGGTCTTATGGTGGCGACCGATTGCAATATCAATTCAAAGATATTATAGATTTTTCGATTATTAAAATAGATGAAACACAGCTCGTTTTAGAGTTTACAAGAGCAAACAGTCGGGGACATTTTCAGTATTATTTTACCAATGCAATTGAAAAAAATCCTTTTCCAAAGCCGAGTAATGAGCTTCCTTTGACTATTGTAAAAGAAAAAAGAACGTTAAAATTGCCTTGGTGGTCGTTTAAAACAAAGGATAAAAATAGCACGCCACCAACAAAAATAGAACCTACATATATCAATATCGAATTGGTCGGAGGTGGTTATTATGGCGGAGTAGATCCCGTGAAGCGAGATATTATCCACATAAAATCTGATGGAAGACTGATAAAAGAATTTGAAACGAAAGAAAAAGGCTTAATTATCAACAAAAAAAATATCCCTCGTGCAGAACTCGAAAAATTTTGCGAATTTGTACTCGCTCAAAAATTTTTCGATTTTGAAAGAGAATATGCCTGTGAAAGTGAAATTTGTGAACGAAGAAAACGACAAAAACCGACGCCTATTCCACTTCGGCTTTCTATTGCGTACGGTTCAAGGAAAAAAGTAATCTCTATCAGTATTTGGGGAATAGACGAGCAGCGAGTTCGCTACGTACAATATCCGCCTGCATTAGATAATATCATAGATGCGATACAGCATTTTGCATTGCGTAGCGAATCCTAATAATAGTACAAAAAAAGCGAACCTCACGAGGTTCGC
>JANMGN010000012.1:0-17126 GCA_031374645.1 Chitinophagales bacterium
TTGAGTATTTATCCACGAAACAGCGGGTAAATTACTACAATTACCTTGTAAAATGGGCAAAAAAGCACCTTCTTTGCTCGTGCAAAAACTTGGTTTGGTAGAAAAATCCTTGATTTTGAAATCTTGATATTCATAAGCACCAATATCAATAGCGCCGTATTTGATGCGTGGTTTATTGGAAAAGTCAGTTTTAGTACCAAATTTTGTAGCTATTTTTTTACCCGTATTAATCGCTTTAGAGCAAGGCGAAAGGCTAAAATCATTGTCACTGACAGATTTGAAATCAGGCGAAGTATTAAAAAGACAATTTGTGATAGCAGCTGTTCCCGAATATACAATATACGTATTGGTATTAAAATCATATACAGAATCTGGCACAATCAAGTCTTTATCGTCTGTATTAAAAATACAATTTTCAATATTCACATTATCACTATTCCGAACCCTAAATCTGTTCTTTTGTGTATTTACAAAAATATTGTTTTGCAAATACAAGCTACAATTACCAAAACCTGAATATATTAGTACATTCTTATTCTTCTCACAATCATTGTTGTAAAATGTATTATTAGATACATAAACGGAACTTTGGTATCCTACTGCTGTGTTTGAGAAAGTCCCTAATAATAAATTTTTGTTATTTTTAAAAATGCAATTGCTTATCGAAACAGGTATCTCATTGCTGTTTTGTTCTCCTCTTATCCCTACTATTCTATCATTGTAATTTTCAAAAATACAATTTTTAATATAATAAGGTGCTTCAATATTAAATGTATAATCTTTAAAAATACAATTTTCATAAGAAGTAAAATCCGTATTATAAGGATACGTTGAATTATTCTCAAAAGTGCAATTTTTAACTAATCCAAAATCAAATGCCATTTCTGATTTGTAGAAATAACAACTATCCGTGATATTTAGGCTATAAACAGCAATATGTTTACAATTTTTAAATACAGACTTTCTAACTCTGTTAAGATCTAAGTATTCATTACAATTTTCAAATAAACTGCCTACCACATTAGGAACCGAATAGCCGCCAAAAAAGGATGGTGCCTTATTATTTACAAAAGTGGAGTTTTCTATGCTCGAATTATAAGTAGCATCTATGAAGTCGTACGCATGTAATTTTATATGGTTTTGTCCAAAATTACTCCAAAACGTACAATTTTTAATTTCATAAGAATCTTCAATTCCGTCTTTTTCTGTAAATGAAAAGATTGCAGCACCAGCGTATTTAGATGTATTTAACGTAAATTCGCAATTATGGATTATAAATCTACCTTTTTTATTTTTTGTAACAGTAAAATAAATACCACCACCGTTGATTAGATTACTCGTAGCGACTGTAAAAGCATCTCCACCATTTGAGTTGGCTTTTGTAAAACGAAAACCATCAATCAACGTAGTGCTGTCAATATTTACACCTCTTAAAATATTGTAAGAGTTATCTGTACTATCTCCTTCGATACCAATGTCTCCACTCAAAATAGTAATATTTTGTGGTAGTTTGCGCTCTGAAGGTTTTTTTTCAGTCCCTACAAATCCACCAAAAAAACAAACACCTTTTTTAAGGATAAAAGCTTCGGTTCTGTCATTAATACTTGGTAGGTATGTACCTTTTACCACAAAAATACTGTCGCCTTGGTCAGCAGTATTGAGTGCTGTACTTAGGTTAGTGTAGGCATTTTGCCACGAAGTACCAGTGTTACTGCCTGTGGCTATAAGATTGGCATAAATAATTTTTTGGGCAAAGATGTTTTGCGACAAGATAATAAAGCATAAAACTCTAAATGTATTCATGGGATAAATGGGTTATAATTAGATAAAAAAACGCAGAATAATAGCAAATTAAATAAAAAAACTGGGTAGTGCTACATTGATGAAGTAAGGTATATTTTGTACCTAAACTATTATTCTGCGTTCTAAACTGAAAAAATTAGTTAGAAATTACATTAATTCTTTATGATTTTTTTGCTTTGTATTTCATTTCCAATCTTACAAAGATAAATGCCAGCAGACAAGTTACTCATGTCTATATTCACTCGATTTTGTCCCTTAATAATACTAATTCTTTTAGACAAAACTGTATTTCCAAGAGCGTTGAATAAGTCTATGTTAATTTCTTCTACTCTATGAGCATCAAATATAATCTCCGTTGAACTACTCGTAGGATTCGGAGCGATAGAAACAGTATTAGTACCACTTTTTATTTGCTCCACAGTAAGTTCTACGCTCACGTTTGCGGGACTTTCATATTGGTCTAAAACCTCATAAGGCATAACAGCCTGTGAAATATGAAATAATGTTTCTATATCCGCAATATCATCAGTTACTTCAAATTTCACGCTAAACAAGTGCGTTCCATTATTCCAATTACCTAATAGTCCTTTCGGGTCGTACCACGAAGTTTTAATTTCTCCAATGTCACTTTGATTCGTACCAATGTTCACAGCTTTACTAAAGCGACCATCTTTGCTAACACCAAGTGATTTCAGCTTAGTTTCATCAAATCTAAATCCAATTTGAGTAGATAAAATATCAATAAAATCATTTATTTTAAATTGGACTTCTAAAACAGATCCTTTTTTAAATGACTTTTGGACATTAGAATTAAACAAGTTTACTTCATCTGCTTTTTGCGATTTTAATAATGGATATACGGTAGAAGCACTTCTATTCACATCACCTTTTTTTATGGCAATTAAACCCGCAACAGAACAGTTTGTTCCTGTTGTATATGCATAGCTAGAAATTGAGCCTCCTGTTTCCTTAAAAGGAAGTGCATAGTTGTTAGGATTTGTCCTACCCAGTGAATTGATGCTAAGAGGATTTGCAAAAAATTGTGTCGAAAAAGTTGAGGTTGGATTTTGGAAATTTTCGTACGGAATAAAACACCAAGAATCTGTACCATTAGATACACCAATAGGATTAGTATTAGTAGGTTTCGGTTGAGGAAGTGTCGTAGGATCCGTTATAACACCTAAAATAAAGCGATTGATTATCCAATTATCGGACTCTTTCCGATCAATCAACTGTTGTGGAGTAGGATTAAGAGTAGTGAAAGCGAGTGCGCCAAAATCTCCTAATTTTAATATATTGTCTTGATATATATCAGAAGCAATGATACTGTATGGGTTAGTAATGATATATGATGCAAAAAGGTTAGGATTTGTTGGATCTGCTAACTTAAGCCTATGCTGACTTAATTTTACTAAATCAATGGTAGAAATACCTTCCACCCAAGAAGTGGTTCTTTCCGCTCTGGACATAGTAACTGTCTGAAACGTAGAGATAGGGTCTTTTAGGATAAATAAGTCTAAAAGCACCATTTTTATTATTAAAATCATAAGGAAATCCACTTGCTGTACACGTATTTCCTGTAGCAGAGCCTAAGGCACTAACTACATTATAGGTAGTATTGAGCGTACTCAAAGACACTATAACATCATTTACGTATCTAAATTGTCCTGAATTATTAACATTATTGGGACTAGTTCCAGTATTGTCAAAAGTAAAGACCTGACCTAAAAAGGTTCGAGTGGTCTGAGCTAACACTGAATTAATACATAGCGTAGCTACGAATAATAGAGCTATGAGCATTGTGCGCTTGTGCGCTTGTGCGCTTGTGCGCTTGTGCGCTTGTGCGCTTGTGCGCTTGTGAAAATAAATTCATCATAAAGGTACGATTTTTTTGCTGTAAACAGCATGGTTTGGGAAAAAATTTTGAAAAATGTACTGATTATGAACACGGTTTTTGGTTACTTGTGTAGGTACTGTTGAGATACCAAGATAGTGTTTGCAAAACTATAATACAAATGTACACACCTTGCTATCAGAAAGTCAAGTGCCAAATGTTAAATTTTTTAATATTTAGCACTTTTTCGACCAACGATTTTTTTAGGTATTTTTATACACGATCAAGTATGAAACTAACTTGATAATCACCAAAAGAGGTATTAAATTATAAATTAGAAGGTAAAATCAGCTCAATATTTGTAGTTTTTAGACCAAAACGACGACCTATATACTCATTTGTTACAAAACCTTTGAAGGTGTAAACACCGTGACGCAAGCCAATATCGGTATAAAGTAAATCTTCTATGCTTCCCGTAAATTGTGTTTTCAATAAAATTGGGGTCATAATATTGCTTATCGCCATTGAAGCTGTACGTGGCGTTCTTGAAGGAATATTGGGTACGCAATAGTGTAAAACATCGTGTTTTATAAAAGTCGGGCGGTCATGCGAAGTCACTTGCGAAGTGGCGAAACAACCGCCTTGGTCGATACTTACGTCCACAATGACAGAGCCAGCTTTCATGTTAGCGACCATTTCTTCTTGTACCACCATTGGCGCACGACCCGATTGCGAATGTATCGCTCCTATCGCTACGTCAGCCGTAAAAAGCTCTCTTTCCAACACATAAGGATCTATAGCTGAGGTATATAATTGTCTGCCAATTTGCTTTTGCAAACGCATTAGTTTATAAATATTATTATCAAAAATACGGACTTCTGCGCCCAATCCGATAGCAGCACGTGTAGCAAATTCTGCTACAACACCTGCACCCAAAATCACTACTTTTGCAGGTGGAATCCCAGAAATACCGCCCAAAACTATCCCTTCTCCATTTTTATTACAAAGCAAATCAGCGGCTATAAGCATCGCACTGATACCTGCAATCTCAGACATGGTACGCACGATAGGAAAACTTCCTGCTTGGTCTTTCATATACTCCATCGCAATGGCTGTTACTCGTTTTTCCTTTAATTTCGTGATGTATTCATGAGAAATCGTAGAAAGTTGTAGCGGAGAAATCACAATTTGAGCAGGGTGCATCAACTCAATTTCTTCGATTGTAGGTGGCGCAACCTTGAGCAAAACATTGCATTTAAAAACTTGCTCACGGCTATGCGCTATCTCAGCACCAGCATCGCTGTAATGACGGTCTGTAAAATTCGATTTTACACCAGCACCCGTTTCTATCATCACTCGATGCCCGTTTGCTATCAACGTAGCAACCGATGAAGGCACTAACGCTACCCTATTTTCTTGTAGCGTTGTTTCGGTAGGTATTCCAATAAACATCGGTTTATTCGTAGAATACACTTCTAACATTTCGGGTTGTGTCTGTAAATCAGACTGGAAAGCAAAACTTGGCATATTAAAAAATAGAGTAAAATAGAATGATTTTTTTGTAAAATGGTTTGGGATATTCGGATTAAACGTAAGTATTCAGGCTAATTTAGCTTATGTTATTTTTTTAAGTCGATTGTGAAAAAGGGAATAAATAACTTCCTTATAGTCCGCTATTTATTCCTTTTTTCACAACGACAAAATAACATAAACTAAATCTTAACACCTACGTATTAAAAACGCTTTATTTATACAGAATACCTATAACTATCCAGTTTTAATAAAATCGCCATCATGGCTGTAAATCCTAATAAGGATGAGCCTCCTTTACTAATAAATGGTAGTGGAATTCCGATAATTGGAAAAAGCCCCATAGTCATTCCTATATTGATTAAAAAGTGCGTGAAGATAATACCTGCAACACAATACGCATAATAGCGTGAAAAATTGGAGCGTTGCCGTTCTGCAATGTCTATAATACGGTAAAGTAGCAGAAAAAATAAAACGACCACTACTATACTTCCTATAAAACCTTGCTCTTCGCCTACGGTACAAAAAATAAAATCGGTAGATTGTTCGGGTACATAATTAAATTTTGTCATTGGGCCTTCCAAAAAGCCTTTTCCTGCAAAACCTCCGCCTCCAATAGCCATTTTAGATTGTAAAACATTATACAACTCATCTTTGGGGTCACATTCGTTTGGTTTTAACCAAACTTTTATACGCATACGTTGGTGCTCTTTTACAATATTATTGGCGATATAATCCGTAGAAAAACAAAATACACAGCAGATAGCCAAGCCAAATAGCAATGGAGAAGCTGCCCGAAACTTAATATTTTTCAGCTGCCAATAACCCAATCCGCCACAAATTAATAGCGTTATTACCCAAGCATACCATTTAAAATCATAAAAAATAGCCAGCGAAACCAATGCTATAAATGCTATAAATCCACCGTACCAAAGGACTTTCTGTAAACGAAACTGATAAATAAACAACGCTATACAAGCAAACATCAGACTTATACTAACATAAAACGGCTCAAAAATAAAAGTGAGTATAAATAAAATTGCCATGGTAATAACCAATACATAAGGTAAAGGAGAAAAGCCTTCACGGTACAAAAGCATCGTGAAAGATAAAAATACCAAAGCAGAGCCTGCATCGGGCTGAAGCGCAATCATCAAAATAGGGAGAACAAAAATACCAATAGCAATAGTCTGCGAACGAATAGAAAGCAGCCTTGTCGTAGAGCTACTCATGTAACTACTCAGAGCCAAAGCTGTACCTAACTTTGCGAGTTCGGCAGGCTGAAATGAAAAACCACCAAACGAAAACCATGCTTTTTGCCCGTTGATTTCTCTTCCGAGAAAAAGGACTAAGAAGAGCGCAATAATACCAATTACATAGACTAAATAAGCAAAAGTACGCCAAAATTTCCAATCTACAACTTGTATAAGCAGAAAAACAACCGAGCAAATACCTATCCAAATGGTCTGTTTTCCAATTTGTGTTTCAAACATAAACTGACCCAAATCTTCAGGATAGCCCGTGATACCGTAACCGACAGAATATATCATCAGCCAACCTACAAAGACCAGTGCGGCAAATACTGATGTAGTCACGAGGTCTATGCTGTTTGTTTCTTTTTGAATTGTAGTCATTTTTTTGCGCCAAATAGTTGTAGTGCAAAAATGATACTTTTTTTGTTAAAAACATTGCTTTTTTTGATATTCTTACTTAGATTCTATTAAAAAAGGAAAGAATAAAAAATGGGCAATAAATATACAGCTTTTTGCTGGCTATTTATTGCCCATTTTTTATTCTTTTATCACAACAATTTTTCCAGTTTGCCTTATTTTATTATCTAAAATCAGATGCCAAAAATACATTCCGTTAGGAAGGTTTGAAATATCAAAACGGTACTCGGCTTGGTTTTGCAATAGCGGATAAGTCGCTGCGAGATTGCCTTGTGTATCATACAACTGAAATGTTCCTTTCTGAAAATCACTAATTTTTAGTTTTATTTGTAGATTTGAAGTCGCTGGATTGGGAAAAATTTTGACGTTTTGCGGGATATTAGTATTCTCCTTAGTATCTACCATAAATTGGTCACAATTATCAGAAAATTTTATCTTACCAGTCAATTCATCTTTATAAGTACATAATTCGTAACTATTACATTCTTCTAAATTATGCCAACAATCTGCAAAGAAAAAACCTCTTTCTGGTGCGTAGTAGTCATAAATCTTGTCTTCAAATGAGCCTTTTACCTGAGGCGATTCGCCTTTTATCCAAGTCGTTTTTATTTTTTTACCAGAAATTGTTGTACTTGTAGAGCTATCTGTACTTGTAAGATAAGTATATTTGTTGTTTTGAACTGTAAATGTATCCTTTTTTTCGGCACCTATTGTCCATAACAAACGTTCTTTCATATCTTTTTTGAGGCTAAATATTTTATTTCCCGCCTGTCTTAAAAATACAAGTCTATCAAAAGCGTAAGATGTTTTTTTATCCTTAAAACTTTCTTCTATTTTCTTGTACGTAACACCGTTGATGATTGTGTCACTTTTGTATTTGCAAGTGTAAAGACCGTAGGCAGAGAAACCTGGTCCCCAACCATTATATTCAAACGACCATTCTGCTCCTTTAGGTGCAAAAATTGTTTGAGCAAAGCTGCTTTGAATTATAAAAAGCAATAAAAGTAGGTAAAGTAATTTTTTCATCTTAAAAAGGGTTTAATATTGATGTAGTAAAATTAATAATCTATTGAATTCTTATAAACTTGAATGTTTTGTCCATTTTGGAACTTTTGATTCTTAGGAAATAGGTAGCATTGGGTAGCAAAGATGGGAGGGAAATATCTAAGTTACTAATATTATTGTCAGGAATACCTTGTGCTATTTGGTTTCCCTGCGTATCAATAATCTGATAGGATAAATCTTTATCTTCGTTAAAATTATCAATGTTCAAAACATGAATCACATCGGTAGCAAGGGTAGGAAAAATTTTAATCTTTTCCGCTTCAGTTACTAATGCTTCTTCTTTTGCTGAAACAATAAACTGTTTATTGTCACAATTGGGTGTAAAACAACCATTTTGGTCTAAGCTGACTATCCAAGCGTTGTCATTATTGATACTTGGTTTGTAATTAGGAAATGTATCCATATACATTCCTCCAGTATAAATAACACCGTTTGAACTTGTAACAGTAAGTAATTCGCCAGCAGTAAAGGCTTTTTTAGAAAGTCCTCTTTCATCTCGAATAGTCCTATCCCATTTCGTTTGCCCTTTATTATCTAAACAAAATATCCAACCACCTCTTAGAGGCATTTTTTGTTTATCCTCTTGTGTACCAACCCCAATAATATCCCCATTTTCTATTACTTCGACGTGGCTAATTTCGCTATAACTGGTCTTAAAATTAATAAAGACGTATCTTTTCCAGAGCATATCTCCATTTTTTTTAATTGCAACTATCATAGGTGGGCTTTTAGCACTATCAGAACTACCTTTAGGTATTTTTTCTGAGCCATTGGTAGCAAAAAGATAAGTATCTTTATCTAAAAGGCTCAAAGCATTCAAATCATAACTTGTAGAAATATCTACCATATCTTTTGAAAACAAACGATTTCCATCTTTATCAAGTTTTATGACAAAACCTCTGCTATCAAGCCAGCCTTGTCCCTTTGTCCAACCTCTAAAAGATACTACAATGTTGTTTTCATTGTCTATAATAAATTCACCGTATGTATCTGGTTCAAAATCTTTACTCACCTTTTTTTTCCATACAATTTTTCCTTCATTGGTTATTTTATAAAGCTCAAGCGATTTTGCTTCATTTGCACCGGCATAAAGCATAAATATTAAATGATTTTCATCATAAACTTTAATCCCAGAATCGTACTGATAATCTACTCCTTTAACTGTAAAACTACTATCAATAATATCAAAGCTATTTTCTTTTATTAGCATTTTATATATCCTAAATCTTTGACCATAACTTGCAGTGTCTATGTTACTTCCCAGGTAAATTAGGGTATCTTTTTTCACAATCATGCAATTACGCCCTGCCAATGGTGCATAACGGAATGTTCTTTTAGCAGTTACATTTCCTTTTTCGTCTAATTTAAAAATTTTGTGGCATATCGTTTTTTGTACATTTGTGATACAATTAGAAAAAGAGCCTACT
This sequence comes from Chitinophagales bacterium, assembly GCA_031374645.1. Classification (GTDB taxonomy): domain Bacteria; phylum Bacteroidota; class Bacteroidia; order Chitinophagales; family Saprospiraceae; genus CANHEE01. The sequence continues at coordinate 9,330 of JANMGN010000012.1, forward strand.
AACAAGCCATTGTTGTACTTTATAATTTGATTTGTTTCTTCAGAATCTCCCTTATCATCAATACGAACCGAGAAATTATTGCTCTGAGCTAAAGTATATGAGGATGCAATAATAAGGATAAAAAATGTAAGTGTATTTTTCATATCAGTATATATTTAAAAACCTAAGAGGAATATGGTAACTCCTCTTAGGTTTAGTTTGAAATAAAGGCTTATTGTCTTTGAATAATAATTTTATTTTCCCAGTAAAAGGAGTCTCCGTCTACCAATTTGGCGATATATAGCCCCTCTGGTAATTTAGAGGTATCAATAGTGTATTCGTCAAAACCTAATGTTGTAATAGGTTCTGTATGTAATACTCTACCAAATAAGTCAATAAGCATAAATGTACCATTTTTGATACTTTTTTTATTGAAAGTGAGTTTAAGATAATCAGTTGATGGATTCGGGGTTAAGCTTATATTATTTTCTTTTGATATATCCTTTCTATCCGCAGCTAAATTTCTACCTCGTGCAGTATTTATTTCAGGAATATTTGGATAAAAGCGCTCTCCTTTAAGTAGTAGAAGTAACGATTTGGCATAAGCACTCATTGGAGACGACGATAGTGCCGCATTTCTTAACTTATTATAGTCTTCGTAGGGAAGTTCATAATTTCCTTCATTCCGAAGTCTATCAAGATTTATGCGTTGTATTTCTACAAATAAATTGTCATCTTGTGTCACTATAGGATAATTGTCAATTAGAGTTCCAGCCTCAGTCCAGTTTCTATTACCCAGTTTTTTTCCTATTGCCACTTGTGCGATATGAGTTTCTGTGTAGGTATAAGGGTACTGGAACGAAGGTACTCGTGTACGGATTACCTCAATATCTTCGTCAGATAAGTGTTCGTTCTCGCCTTCTCCTTTATTACCCTTTTCACATTTCTGATGCGGATACTTATCTTTAAAGTCATAATTATTTGAACCACCATCAGACAAATTATTGGTAGGGATGTAACACTGTCCCGTTGCAGCAGGAGGAGCAAAGTAAAAGAACCAATCACTACTATTAGTAGAGATGTGTTTGCCACCATTCGTAAAACAGTTACTTGATGCTTTATCAGTACTTCCTTGATAAGTATTAATTTTAGCATTTAACATAAATACATCTTGTCCAGTTTGGAATTTGTTTTTTCTGAACTGTGTATGTCTATTATTTTCCAGAAAGAATATCCCATAAGGACATTCAAACGAATTACAATTAATACTATTATCGTACTCTTCGGTTGACTCACTAAGTACACCTAACGAACCAGATAAAAATTTGTTAGATTTTATATTATACTGAGTTGGTCCATATAGAGCAACACTTGCAATAGCATTTTCAAACTCATTTGAAAGAATATTTATACCTTCGTCACTTGAGTTTGCAAGCCCCATTATGTCATAGCTATTATCTACAAATGAATTATTTATAATATTCATAGAAGAAACATACGGATGTGTTGAATAGCTTTCAATACCATAGAATAATTTGGAAAACTTATTTTGTGTAAATGTTGCATCAAAATCTATTCCCATAACACCGCTTAAATCAAGTGTTTCAAAAGTATTGCTATTGAATGCAATATCGTGGCAGCTCCATATTGTAACTCCAATGGTATTATCGTATTTGTCACCGTCTTCTTTGAAAGTACAGTCTTGGAATTTACTTACATTTGGAAATCGATAAGACATAAATTCAATAGCTCTTCTGTTATTGATAAATCTGCTATTTTCGGCAACAATAACACCACCCCAATATTCTGTTGCAAGAGGCCAAGGCTTATCTGATGATGTTGAAATTGCAGTTGCAGCATTTTCAATCAAAGCGTTATTTTTTACAATTACAACACCAGCATCGTCAGGAGCTAAAATTGCTGTTAGGGAAGGTTGTAGTTTTCCACTGTTGCCTTCTACTAATATGCCTCTCCATAATTGGTTGCTACAAGTACCTTCGCAAGTAATTGTACCTCCGTCAATAATTAACTTCCCTCCTCTTTCTACTACGATTTTACCATTAGGAGCCATATTGACTTCACACGTAATTTTGAGCGTAGCTCCACTCTTTACCACAACGTTACTATACAAGCGCATATTTAGTTTCCACGTTTCGTCAGAATCTACGACTAAGCTATGGTCGAAAACGTCATCACAAATTACGTATTTGCGTAAGTTTTTGGTCATCAAAGTCATGTATGCGTCACGAGCCTGACAGCCTGTAAATGAAGTATAAGAACCCGCCCCTGAAGTCATTATATTACCTTGACAACCACTTACAGTATGAAATAGGTTGAAATAATGTCCGTATTCATGTAAAAAAATACCTGCTACCCAAGGTCTGTATTGGGTATCTATGTACCAGTCTCCACCGAGATGGTCAAAACCGTTAATATACCAAAGGTACGCATCTGGAGCATGCCACATTGCAGGATGATTTAAGTTAAAAGTAGGAAATGAAGAGTACCAATGACCGTCATAGTTTTGTATATAATTTAAGTTCCAAAGAGGAAGGTTAGAAGGATTATTCCCAGTATAATTATTAAAATCAGTTGCGTCAGTTGTGATAATTGCATTGAACCCATCTAAATACCCAGGTGTCTGCGATGCTAAATTATTAATATAGTTTAGGTAGTCCTTATCAAAACTATTTTCAACATTTGTTTGTGCATCGTTATTGTGATCCCACGCAAAATTATCTTTCACTTCAATAAAATTGGGAACAAACTCAATATGAATATTATTATAGTGTATGGGATTCGTTGAGCATTCGCAAGTTCCATTATTTAAAAGATTAGCTAATCGTTGGTTTAGATCAACAAACACTTTATTCCAGAATTCGACATGTTTGGGATCAGATAATGAAAAATTACCTCTACCATCAGCATTTTGAGCAAAAATAACATTAGTTCTAATTTTGAGTGTTTGGTTACCATTTAGAGGTATCAAATCGTCCGCATGTTTTTCAAGAAATTCGGTAAAGTCATTATCGCAATCCTGGTTACCTTTGGAAATTGGTAATGCAGGAATAGTAATGGGATTAGTAGGTGTGCCACACGTATAGGGAATATTTTGTGCGTAAGCAAGAGTAATCGCAAAAAAGCATAATAAAGTAAGATTTAATTTAATTGAATTCATGTTTTATGAAATTTATGAATTAAAAAAATTACCCAAATCTATTTTTCATATTGTTTTTTATATCAAAATAGCATGGGCGTTCCGATTATTTGTGACCAGTGTAGGCTCTAGTAAACCCGATAATCAGCAAACAAAGGAACGCCCACACTATGATTACATAGTATGGGCAGTTCGCAATGCTTCTTTCTACTGATTACCAAATTTGTTAAATTTACTAGATTTTACACTGGTAGCAAAAAGTTTTTAAATGCGAAACCGCAATGGTATATTTTTGACTTTTGATAGTACTCTGTTGTAGTTGTCAAAAGCAATAAAATAATTTACTCGAATAAATATTCTACAAATATAGGATTTAAAAATCATATATGCAATAGTTTCTATGGTTTTTTATTTAGAAATAAGTAATTTAAAGATTAGTATATTTATTAATTGAGGCTGCCAAAGTAAAAAATGGCTATCTCGTTCGGAGATAGCCATTTTATTTTTAATTTTGACCATAATTTTTATTAAAAAAAGTACGATACGTATTTACATCTTTCGATTTCAGTAATTCTTTATAGTTATTTTGCGTAATTGGAAATGCTTCATAACTGGTATTTTTAGGTACAAAATCATCTTCATGTCGGCGAATGTCAGCAAAAAACTCTAAACTTTTTTCTTTGTTTTCAAATTTACGGATAACGATAAGCGGAATTTCTGATTCTTCTCCAAAAAACACATTGGATATTTTCAGGTTATCTGTACGATAATATTCCCTTGTAAATTCTCCAACTTTTTCTTTGACTTCTTCCAAACGTACTTTTTTGTCCTTCACGACCACCACTACGTAATGTATCGCTTCATCTTCTGCTTTAAAATTACCATTGCCGCTGTCGTCGCTGCTGCCGCTTGCAGAAACATTACTCACGCCACTACTCTCTAACATTCGTAAAATCTCTTTCGCACGTTTTTGCTCGGCAGTTTCTGGAAATTTGGCAATCACTTCTTTGATGAGTGCGATGTATTTTTCTTTTCCAAAAACACCACCAGAAGCCATCGCATTGAGCAAAGCAAATTTCGCTTTATAGGTATTTTTTTGACCAAAAATAGAATCTGCTTTTGAGCTATTGTCATACGCAAATTTATATTGTCCCTTTGAAAAAGCATCAAAAGTCGTTTTATAATAATTGGAAAGTGCCAATTTTTCTTTGTCGCCAGCTGCTTTAAAGTTAGGGTCGGTCAAAATTCGAGCATAAGTTGTGTTTGGATATTTCGCTACGATTTTGTCATAATATTCTTTAGCTTGCGTTTGTTGCCCAAGTTCCAAATGCGCTAAATGCAGATAATACCACGACTCGAGTTCATTTTTGCTATTCGGATAACGAGCATTCATTTCCTCCAACACTTTGATACACTTTGCATTTTTTTGCAATTGCTCACGGTACGCTTTTCCTAAGTTGAGCATAGCATCTAAAATCATCATGTTGGCTGTTTCCATTTCCTGTGTAGAAGTCGGAACGCCTTGTAAAAATTGCCCTAAATCACTATCCGAAGGTTCTTTTGTTGTATTTTGATTTTCGGACGTAGGATTTTTAGTTGGGTCGTTTGCCAAATCATTATTAGATTCTTTTTTAGAACGTTGCCAGTTGTCTTCGAGTTTTCTATCGCCCCATTTGCGTTGAAAAGAGCGTTTTCCTGATTGCAAACTTTTTTGATTGTAAGCAAAAAATGAACTTGGCACACTACTTTCTACAAAATCAGTCGTAGTACCGAGGTTTGTTTTCAAGTTTTTGGGTATAGAAAGTGCAGCCACCGCTGCTGCTGCTTCGTCACGCTGTTTTTTCTTTTTAACTGCAAATTCTTTTCTTTCCTCAGGCGACATCTTGCCTAATTTTAATAAACTGTCTTGTAATTGTATCGTTTCGATATTTTTTGCCACATCTGTCAAAGCAAAAGCATAACGTTTTACTTCTGGATAACGGTCGTCTTGTTTGTTCAAAACCGCCAACGAACTGTCATAATAGCATTTTGCTTTGAGGTAATTTTCAGTTTCAAAATATAATTTTGCAATTTGCAAGTAAGATTCTGCTTTTTGCGCTTGGTTCTTTTTAGAAAAATTAAGAGAAAGTTGCAAATCTTCCAATGCCAACTTACGGTCATTATTTTTGAGCGCAATTTGCGCCATTGTGTAATAAACTTGGTCTTTGTACTCTTCGTTTTTTCTATCTTTTGCCATTTTAGACAAGGACATAATTGCTTGTTCTGCTGTTGCTTTTCCACTTGTATAAGCAAAAAGCGCAACATTCATACGAGCATTAAACTCCATTTCATACACAGGACGAGATTTCAATACTTTTTCAAAAGCACTAAGTGCGGCCTCATTGAAGCCCGTATTCTGATAAATTTGAGCCAAAACGTAATACATACGAGCTTTTTCTTTCTTGGACTTACTCAACTCTATCGCTATTTCTAAGGGACGTACCGCTTTTTCGTAGTCTTTTTGTTTCAAAAAAGCATAAGCATACGTTTTTGCTGCTTCTCTGCGGATGTCTTTATAAGTAGAACGATGTTTGAGTAAATCAACTAAAATTTCGTTTGCTTCACTGTATTTTTGACGTTCAATGTATGTTTTTGCCAACCAAATTTGTCCTTCTTGAAAACTTGGACGATGCTTTAAGAAGAATTTTTTAGGCTTTTCATTTTTACGCCCGATTGTAGCCGCTAATTCATCGCCTTCTTCTTCGGCTTTCTTTGCTTCCTCGTCTTTTTTTACATCTTCTTTATTGGTTTGTTTAGCTGTTTTTTTATCATCTTCAAAATCCATTGTTTTCACTTTGGGCGTTGTTTTGACTTTCGTTTTATTTTTTTTAGCAATTTCTCTTTCTTTGGCAGCTTCTTTTTTTGCTCGCTCTCTTTCTTTCTTTTTTTCTTCTTTGTTTTTTTCTTTTTCTTTCAGCTCTTTTTCTTTTACTTTTTTCTTCTCTTTGTCAGCTTCAGCTTTTTCTTTCACTTTTAGTTTAGCCACCTCTTTTCTACGCATCGCAATGCTCCGTTTGTCTTTTTTAAACTCAGGAAATTCATCTACCAAAAAAGAAAAAGTCTCTTCCGAAGTTTCATAGTCTTGTTTCAAAAACTGGCTTTTGCCCATAAGCAGATAGCAGTTATCCACCCAGTCGCCTCGCTGATGAATAGATGCTGCAATAGAAACTTTTTTTACAGCCTTATCCATGTCCTCTCCAACATCGTTTTTGGCGTTTTCTACTACAAAAGGAGGATATAAATCTAAAATTTTGTTATAATTATCCTCATGTTTCGCATTTAATTTGGCAATTGCCTCTTCATATAGTACATTTGCGTTGAAATGATAATTGTAGTGCGTCGTGATGTTGTCGTATTGGCGTTTTGCCCAGCTCACATCACCTTTTTTCTTGGTCGTAACACAACCTGAAAATGCAAGAATAAATAGTAATAGTAGTATCGATAAGTTAAAACGTTTCATCATAAACTGAGTTTGCAAAATCTTTTTTATTAAGGCTGAAATAAAAGCCAAGACAAATTTTTACTTAATTTTCAATTAAATATACAACCTATTTTACTAAAAAAATGTCTTTTTGTTACATCGTTAAGTAAAATTGCGCTTATTTATTCATTATTATTACAAAAAATCACGGTTACTATAACTGCAAAATAAGAAAAATATTTTGCATTAACTAAAATATAAAATATCAGGAGGAAAAATGACACTAAGAGAAAGAATTTCTACGGGCTTGCGTAATATAAAAACGCTTTTTGAAAAATTACAAGGACATCAGCAGAGCGAAGTTGGTCTTTTAGATGTAAATGGCAATCCTATAATAGAAAAACGCCCTTTGGTAGAGCGTCTGCGAGATACGTATCGTCTTACGATTATGAATCCAGAAACTTTTGAGGAAATCGGAAATTTTAAACTTTCTTTGATGAGTGTTTATACAGCCATCAGTTCTGCTATTGTTTTCTTGACAATTTTGGTTGTTTCACTCATCATTTTCACGCCACTCAAACGCTATATACCTGGTTATGGCGATGCTTCGCAATTGAGCGAAGTCGCAAAACTCTCAGATAAAATCGACGACCTCGAAGGACAAGTGCAAGCTACCAAAACTTATACGGACGATTTCAGAAAAATGCTTACACAAGACGTAGAAACCGTCAAAGAAGCACCCAAAGAAGATGTGAATAGAATTCCTGATAGTTTGCTTGATGTAGGTACTATTGAGGAGGAAAAACAATTGCGTGACCAATATGAAAAAAATAAAGGTGTGGCAAGTATTGCTTCAAATACAAGTCAAAACACGGCAAAACCAATCAATTTTTCGCCAAAAGAAATCGCATTGGAGCAAATGTATTTTACTTCGCCTGTAAGTGGAGAGATTATTCGTGGTGTAAAAATGAATGAACAACACTATGGCGTAGATGTGATAGCTCCTAAAAATACACCTATAAAAGCAGCAATGGACGGCAATGTAATTTTTTCAGATTTTACCGTAGAAACTGGGAATTCGATAACGCTTCAGCACGCCAACGGTGTTGTCACTTCTTACAAACATTGTGCTTCTTTGTTAAAAAAACAAGGCAACTTTGTAAAAGCAGGAGAAGCTATTGCTATCATAGGAAATACAGGA
>JANMGN010000114.1:0-5155 GCA_031374645.1 Chitinophagales bacterium
TCTAAAACGTCAGCACCGTCTTTTGCAGAAATAAATTCGCCTTTGTGATTCAAAAATTTGAGTGCATTCCACTGTTTAGGGTTGTGCGAAGCGGTAAAAATAATACCAGCTTGTGCGTTTTCCATCGTCACAGCCATTTCGACCGTTGGCGTAGTAGAATAACCCAAGTCTATTACATTGATACCCAAAGCACGTAAAGTATTTGTTGCCAAAGCACTCACGATGTCGCCAGAAATACGTCCGTCACGTCCCACTACTATTGTCGCTTGACTGTGCTGCCCGAGTACCCAAGTACCAAACGCTGCCGTACATTCTACGATGTCTTGAGGCGTAAGGTTTGTACCTACTGCACCTCCAATAGTTCCTCTTATTCCAGAAATTGATTTAATTAAAGCCACGTTTTTCGCTATTTTTTACTAATATGTACTGATGTATGTATTAAGTAACGTGTAAATAATAACTTGTGTTTTCTGCTTGCCTATTAAAAGCTATACTTCACTAAATTTTCAGCCCAATGCGCTGCGTTAAACTTCTAATTTAGCTCGTCTATCTTATAATATACTAACCATAAATCCACAACTTATTATTCACACGTTACTAAAGTATTTATTTATGGTTATTGTAAAATATAAATATCTGACAACCAACACTTTACGCATTCCCTAACTTATACTTCACTGATTATCAGCAAATTATACGTTTCTGTAGTAAACAGTATGTTAAAAAATTTACTGCAAATGTAGTATATTTATTTGTAAAAAAACGAGTATCACACTCAAAATTTTCGATAATAATTTTTCTTAACTAAAAACACTTCACAATTAATTATAATATTGTATTTTTACAACAAATAAACAATCGTTAGTAAAATGTTACCTTTTATAGAAAAAATAGACGAAATTTGCTTTTTTTACATCAATCAGGAGTGGCGAACTTCTTTTTTAGACCATGTTCTACCCTATTGTCGTGAGCCAAAAACATGGATACCCTTGTATATCTTTATGCTTTTTTATGCTATAAAAAAAATGGGTAAAAAAAGTATTGTACCTATACTAATAATTATATTTTCGGTCGGGCTTTCAGATACTGTAAATAGTCGCTTGATAAAACCGTTGGTACATCGGCTTCGTCCTTGTAACGAGCCTTCTCTAAAAGGCGAAGTAGTCAATATCGTGCATTGCGGAAGCGGTTTTAGTTTTGCCTCTTCTCATGCTTCCAATCATTTTGCGGTCGCTATATCTTTGTGCTTATTTTTTTTTACAGATAAAAAAAACATACAATATCTGCTTGTATTTTGGGCGAGTTTGGTTTGTTATGCACAAGTATATGTAGGCGTACATTATCCTTTTGATGTTTTTTGTGGTACGGTTTTAGGTAGTTTTTGGGCAAAATTTAGTTACTATTTGTACTATAAAATCGTAGGATTAAAATAATTACATTTTTTTTAAAGGGAAGTCGCTGTAAAATAACAACGTAACTTCCTTGCAGTCAGTTACTTATGTTTTTTTTTACAACGACAAAAAAATTGTTGATTATTTCTATACGCCTATTTAAATATTTTATCAAATAAATACATTCCTAAAAATATTTTTACAAAATGAGAATACTACTTTTTATCATCTGCTTTTGTACATTTCAACAAATTTCCGCACAATCTACTGGAAAAGTGCTTGAAAGTTTATCCTTTTTGAGCAAAACTTTGAAAAAAGAAGCTAAATATTCCATTTATTTACCGCCAGATTATGATAAAAATCAACGTAATTATCCTGTGGTATATCTTTTGCATGGTTATACTGGTAATGAAACAGATTGGATTCAGCAAGGCGAAGCTCCTACTTTGATAGACCGTGCTATTACAGCTGGAACTATTCCGCCTATGATTATCATTATGCCAGATGGACAAAATTCTTGGTATGTCAATTCGCCTATTACGAACTGGGACTATGAAGATTTTTTTATCAAAGAATTTATTCCTCGTATGGATTCTATGTATCGTACCCGTGCAAAAAAAGACAGTCGTGCTTTGGCTGGTCTTTCGATGGGTGGAAATGGCTCATTTATGTATGCGATGAAATATCCTGATATTTTTGGTTCTTGCGCAGTGCTTTCGGGAGCTTTTTTCTCTGATAATTCTTTTCAGGATAGAAGTGATGCAACTGCAAGATTTTTTGAACCCGTGTATGGTAAAGAGCCGAATAAAACAGAGGCTTGGAAAATAGATAATCCATTTTATTTTTTGAAAAAAGAAAATATCAACGCTTACAATAGTGTAAAAATATATTTTGATTGTGGCGATGACGATTTTGTCACACCAGGTCAATTAGAGTTGGATTTATTACTCCGAAAACTAAAAATAAATCACGAGTTACGCATCAGAGAAGGTGTTCACAATTGGAGATTTTGGAGAGAAGGCTTGATTCCTGCTTTGCAATTTTGTGGCGATGCGTTTATTCATTAAATAAATGACGATTAAAAAAATTAAAATGAAAAATAACAACAGTAAAGAACAGCTCATAAAAAATGCTTTTTACGAAGGTGGAAAAAAAGCGATGGACGAGTTTATGCAAAAAAACATCAAATATCCTGCTGCGGCTTTAGAAAATAAAATCGAAGGAAAGGTTCATTTATTTTTAGATATAGATAAAATAGGAAAAGTAATCAAAGTAAAAGTTGTATCGGGCATTGGCCACGGTTGCGATGAAGAGGCTGTCCGTGTGGTCAAAATGATGGAGTGGAAAGTAGATAAAATTCGTAATATGCACGTTATTTTTCATCAAAAACTAAGTATTAGTTTTAAAATACCTACACAAAAAGAGCCTACTATAAATCTGGAAGATATAGAAATAAAACAACCTACAATTTCCTCACAATCAATTAGTTATACTTATGTAGAAAATACTACAACGTCAATTCAAGAAGAAAAAAAATCAGAAACGCCTGCACCAGTGACTTATGTTTATAGTTTATAATGAATTAGCTCAAAGAAAAACGCCTTGTAAATCAGTGATTTACAAGGCGTTTTTTTATATAAAATATTTTTTAGAAACGAGGGCAATACACATTACGACGCTCACGACCACAGATGTTATACATCAATGCAAATTCGTAGCCTCCTGTTGTAGGAGCAGCTTTGCGAAGTGAAGATATTGTGGCATCATAACTGAAACCAATTGTATATTGATTATAATCAAAACGAGTAGTCAAAATTAGAGCATCGCCATGAATTCCTTGAGATAGTTTGTTCGCTATACGTGTCCAAACTCCAAATTGAAAAGACTGTTGCTCATTTCTGTATTTAGAAAGAATAAACTTCATACTCACACCTGGATTAACTTGCATTGCTTTTCCTTGCGACATAAATACCACATTGGGTACAAGCGAAAGTTTATCGCCCAATTCAAATTCTCCACCTGCGTGAACCGTAAAACGGCTGTACAAAGGCTCTTTTTTGTCTTTACTAAATGAAACGTTGGCACGATTCAAGTGATGATAAGCAGCACCTACATAGAAGTTATTACTTTCATCTATGTTTGTGAACCACAAAACACCTGCTGACATATCTGCAAATATGATATTGTCACGACCTGTAAATTTATCTTCGTTAGAAATTGCTTTTGGATCAAATCCGCCTTTTCCATCGTGTTGCGTACCCCATTGTGCATTTGCGAACTCAACGCCTGTTTGCTGAACGCCAACATCAAGACCTGCTACCAAATAGCTGCCTCTACCGCCACGACCACCACTCATCTGCTTGCTGTACGAGCCAGAAAGTTTGAATTGTGTTTGCCCAAAGTTTAATTGACCAGCCACATCTCTCCAAAGCGTACCACCAACACCAAAATAGTCACTACGACCTACGGGAATACGTTGGTCATAAGAGAAAGAGTAGGTTTGGTAAGAGTTAGAGCGTAAAATGGGCGCCCATTGGTTACGGTGATTAAAAGTTAAACGCTGCGTACAATTCATCACGCCTGTCATCGCTGGATTTAGGTTTAATGGCGATAAATAGAACTGCGAGAAATGTATATCTTGCGCATTTAAAGAAGTTGTTAGCGCTACGAGCGCAAAAAGCAGTGCAAATGAAATTCTTTTCATGAAAATAAAATGGTAAAACTAATCAACGAATGTGTGTTTCTCTGTGTGCAATTCTGGTATTATAATTAAAAAAATTCGTTATCTACTGTATATTAAGTAGTTGGGCTAAAATGACCGAAATTTTTTTAAAAGGAAGTCGTTGTAAAAATAACAACGTAACTTCCTTTTAGTCAGTTACTCATGTTATTTTTATAACGACAAAAAAATTATCGATTATTTCTTTACGCCTACTTAATGACAAAGGTAAATTATTGTATTGAAAAAACCATAATTTTCTTGTTAAATAACGTTAAAAATATATAAAATTTTAAATTTCTTTTAAAATACTTGATTTTAATAAAATTTTATGCTTTTCGATAGCTTTTTTTAGTAAAATTTTAAATGTAAATTGGTCTAAAACAAAATTACTGCTTGGTAATAAACTTAATATTGATTTTATTTACGGCTGCTCAGTACATTGGTATCTCCTTTTTTATACATTTTTACTTTATCGTTATTTACAGCTACCATGATATAATCTTGGTTTTTTATTTTTATAGGCTTGATGTCTCGGATTTGACCTTTGATGTAAAAACCACTTTCTGGATTACGAATGCTTCGGAAATTCATATTGCCTTGATTGATAAGCATTTCGCCAAAACTTGCATCAACACGTCCGTATTGCGGCTGCATATTAAAATTATTTCCGCCGACTAAAATATCTGGTTTACCATCGTTGTTAAAATCACTTACATAAGTGCTATAAACAGATGATAATTGACAATCTAAAGGCATTTCTTGGAGTGTGAAATTTCCTTTTCCGTCATTGATAGCAAATACATTTTTAAAATAATTTGCTTGTCTTACAAGCGATTTTTGTAGTTTTTCCTTAGAAAAAAGCTCTTGAATAGTCTTTTTTGCGTAATCGTGGTGTTTTAAAACTTGTTTCTTGAGCGAAGGTAACTCTTTGGTCATCTCTCTTTTCATTACCACAGGATAATCTTTCCCGTCAATGGTATAAGATAGTATTTTTTCTTTGAAACCATTGTCATCAAAGTCATTTATCCATAACTTTACAGGC
>JANMGN010000136.1:0-1875 GCA_031374645.1 Chitinophagales bacterium
CCATCGCTAAGGCTTGTGGTTTACTATTTTTTACTGTAAAAACAATGTTATCTTCTTCCACTTGCATTTTTATTGCTATAAAAGCATTGGCGATTTGGTTGCTTATACCATGTTTAAAACTATTTTCTATAAAAGGAATAAACAGCAAGGGTGCAACTTTTTGATGGCTAATCTTGCCTTCTACGTCAAATCTTATATTCGAGTTTTTAGCGATACGCAGTTTTTCTAAATTCAAATAATTTTCAATGTAATTGACTTCTTTTTTCAAAGAAACTGCGGCTTCATTACATTCGTACAACATGTAGCGCATCATTTCGCTTAACATCAAAACCACTTCGGGCGCATTGTCTGACTTTTTTATAGTTAAAGCATATAAACTATTCAACGTATTGAACAAAAAGTGTGGATTTATTTGTGTTTTTAAAAAACGCAATTCACTTTCCACCGTTTTTGTTTGTAATTCTTGCTGCTCTTTTTCCTGTTTTTTCCACTCTGTAATGATTGCGTAAACCGTGGAAGTGCCTCCCGCAAGCAAAAAAGTAGAAAAATACCAGTGTTGATTTTCGATTAGTGCAATTTGTACATCTATGTATTTATTAAAAGTAAAAAATAAAACGATTACTTTTAACGGTGTAATTATCATACAAGATAAGATAATTAGCAAAATATAAATCCATAACCGCTTGCCTGTCAGGTATTTAGGTACTAAGAAAAAAATATTAAAATAAACCAATACTGCATAGAAAATAACATTAATTAGCTCCAGAAAAAGTCTAAAAAAGGGGGAATAATTTTGGTCTTCAAAATGAAATAAAGCAATGTAGAGCCAAATCCAGAACATAGTATGATAAACACCTCGATTGCGAAGCCAAACGAATATCTCGATTAGTACATTTTTTATATGTTGTCCGTTTATTAGCAATTTTATAATTTATTCCGAAATCAAAGATAAGTAAAACTTTACTAACAAGTGTTAGTTTTTTTATTTTATTTTAACAATTCACGACAAAAGTATATTTTCTTTCGATGAAATACAAAATTATTTGCAAGCAATTACAAATATTTAATTTTGGTATAATGCTAATTTGCTTAATTAAATTTTAATTTTTAGCGAAAATTCGCTCCAATAGAAAATACTATTTTTTATTTTCTAAATAAAGTATGTTTTTTTTACAATTTTCTTTTACTTTTGCACAAAAATTTAAGGTAATGGTATATCTGACAAGAGTCGAAAGATTTAATGCTGCCCATAAGCTCTGGGTAAAGGATTGGTCGGAGGAGAAAAATTTTGAGGTCTTTGGTAAATGCTCCAATAAAAATTGGCATGGTCACACTTATTATTTGCACGTTACCGTAAAGGGCAAACCTGACCCTATTACTGGTTTTATTTTTGATGCCAAAAAATTAGGTAAATTAATCAAAAAAGTGGTAACTGATAAACTAGACCACTCCAACCTAAATCTTGATGTTGATTTTATACCCGAAAATATGCAACCAACTACTGAAAACTTAGTGGTATTGATATGGCAACAACTCGTTCCTCATATCGAAGGCTGCAAGTTGCACTGTGTAAAATTGTTTGAAACTGAAACTATTTTTGCCGAATATTATGGCGAGGAAGGGTAATTAATAATGAATAATTAATAATTGAATAATTAATAATTGAATAATTATTAATTCCAATTAGGGAACTTGTAACAAATAACTTACCAAGTCGGTAATTTGTTTGTAACAAATTTCTTTGAGTGTTTGGTCGAAATTATTTTACCAATTGTTTATTGCTTATTGCGCTGATAATCAATAACTTGTAAAATAGTATGCTTGCAAATAATTTAGTCAATGCACTTATTCATTATTAATTAAAAATTATTCATT
>JANMGN010000145.1:0-3079 GCA_031374645.1 Chitinophagales bacterium
GTTTTGATTCAGCGACAAGAAAAGAAAGTGAGCATCTACAAAATATTTCAGAGAGTTTAGACAACGCTTATTATAGCCTAAAACTGCGACAGGCGTGTTTGACAGTAAGTTATCAAGCCGTTTTTAAAACTGCTTACGAGCAAAATATGATTTCAGAAATTTTGTCGCATATCGAAACAAAAAAACTGTATAAAATACCTTCTGTCGGTATCTATTATTTTGCTTACAAAAGCCTTATTGATACCGAAAATACAACACATTTTTTTGAGTTAAAAACGATGTTATTTGAGTTCGGAACAGCTTTTCCGCCTGACGAAATCAGAGATTTGTACCTTATCGCAATCAATTATTGTATTCAAAAACATAACAAAGGCGAAGTTGATTTTTTAAAAATAGAGTTTGAATTATATCAAAAAGGTCTGAAAGACAAGTGTTTATATATTGATAATTTCATTACAAAATTCACTTACAGAAATATTGTGACACTTGCACTAACTTTGAGAGAATTGGACTGGGCAGAAACTTTTATTGAAGAAAACAAAGATGAACTCGAACCTTCGCAACGAGAAGGAAACTACAAACACGCTTGTGCAAGGCTTGCTTACGAGCGTAAAAATTATAATAAAGTCCTTGAACTTTTGCAAAAAGCAGATTATGATGATGTCCTTATCTCACTTGCAGCAAAGGCACTTTTACTCAAATCGCTTTACGAAACAGCCGCTTATGATGCACTCGAAGCACATCTCGAAGCGATGCGAGCCTACATAAAACGCAAAAGTAAAATAGCGTATCATCAAGAAAATTACCTAAATTTGATAAAATTTACCAAACAACTACTCCTTATTTTACCACTTCAAAAAGAACATCTGAAACAACTCGAAACAAAAGTAGAAGCCACCAAAGCTATTGCAGAAAAGAAGTGGCTTTTAACAAAAATTAAAGCATTGATTTAAAAAAAACCTGCCTTTATCAAAAGGCAGGTTTTTAAAATCAAGAAAAATTATCCTAAAACTTCACTACTTTTTGGGTAGTTATTTTATTTCCAGTTTGTATTTTTACGAAATAAATACCTGTTTGAAAAGCACTAAAATCTATGATTTCGGAGAATTTACTGCCTTTTGGTACAAATTTTTCTTGTGCCAAAAGTGCGCCATTTATAGCAAATATTCCAATATTTACCGCTTCTTGTGCTTGATTATCAAAAGAAACTGTCAAGTTTTGTGATACAGGATTTGGAAAAAACATAGCATTTAAAGTATTAATTTCTAAGTCTTTACTCGATGTTGTGATAGCATTTAATTTAGAAGCGATGTCACGAATTCCTACACCATTTCCGATGCGTCCGATGAGTGTCGTTGCGCCTGTCGTGACGTTTATATTATACAGATTATCATAATTATTTCCACCTAAAACGTTGGCAGCCAAGAAGATAGTATTTTCTACGCCAGTTGCACCTTTGCTCAGAGCAATATCTATATCAGCTGAATAATCCAAGGTATCTAAGGCAATACCCAATGAGCCAATCGTATTCAAAAAGCCTCCGTTTGGAGAATTTTGTAGTAAAAACAAGCCTTTTTTCTCGTCAATATCATACATTTTTGTAGCAGTTGCGCCTATAAAGCTATTTATATAAGCAGCAGAACCTACAAAAGCTATTTTCCCTACATTCACATCATTTGCTTTAAAAGTCAAAACCGTGTCAAGCGTTGGGTTGATAGGTTTTACCGTTATATTCAAGCGATAATTGTTTCTTGTAGCCGCACTCACAATACGCAAACGGTTAGCAACAGGATTAAAATCAAAAGCAATATTAGCGGTCGCACCAAGGTTCATTTTGATACTATCTGCAAAAATTGTCGCAACTCCTGTGCTGTCGTTGAGTGTATAAATCGTAGCTGTCGTATCGCCAGCCACATTATAGCCCAAAGCATACAATTTGAAATCTTGAGGACGCATATCCATTCCAACTAAAATTTGGTTCGTTTTTACGCCAGTAACAGGCAAATCTCTACGAATTACACCAGGATTTGCGTCATCAAAAGTAACCAAACGAGGTGCGGCAGCCGTTGTCAAAGCATACGTTGTATTGCCTTTCAATGCTGGAATAGTGCGGTCTATCGCAACCGCAATATCTGTGATTTCCATTGCTGTCGCCCCAATATCGCCAACGAGTGTCGCTGCGCCAGTCATCGGATTAATCGTATATAATTGGTCGGCGTTGCTTGATGTATTTGCTGCCAAAAAGATAGTATTTTTTTGACCATCAAAAGCCACGTCCATATCAATCGTTTTGTCGTTTGCATTTAAAATCAAACCCGTATTACCAATTGTTTTTATCTGACCATTGTTCGGGTTTGTAGCCGCAAAAGCCGTCCCAAACACCGAATTAACCTCGTCTAAGTAATATAAAGTCGTTTTTGTAGCAGAAACATAGCTATTGGTGTAAGCAATTTGTCCAATTTGAGGTGTTATACTTGCGTTCGGGTCGCCTACGCCATAACTCAAATCTGTATCAGTTGCCACTACTGTCCCTAAATCAGGGTGCAAACGGTAATTTTTTTTGTTAGAAGAAAGGACACGAACTCTGTCCACGGTCGGGTTAAAATCAAAACCAACATTATCGCTACTCGTACCAAGGCTAAGTGCCATATCAAGCGTACCAATCGCCGTCAATAAACCAGAAGTAGGATTTAATTTGTACAAACGAGCCGTACCTAACGTCGGATTGTAACCCAACGCATAAAGTTCTCCTGTTCTCGGGCGGCTATCTAAACCAACCAAATTTTGACCAGGTAATAAACCAGTAATAGCTATCGTCTTAGTAATAGCGGTAGGCGAAGCAGCCGAAAAGCTCAGCAATTGATTGTTTTTTGTAAACGCATAAACAGTTTGCGCATCTGATTTTTGTAGATTAAAGCAAAAAATAAATGCCAATAGGCTTTTGAAAAAAAATGTAGTAATACGTTGTGTCATAATAAATGAATTTTTTAAATTAGAAAATTATTTATACGTACATACGTTTGTTGGTATTATTTTGGTTTTTTTGGAAAATGGGGTAGAGACAAGGCATGCCTTGTCT
>JANMGN010000150.1:0-8962 GCA_031374645.1 Chitinophagales bacterium
TTTATTTTAATTCAAAACAATATAACTAAAATTTAGTGTTTGTAATATTTAGTATTGTAAAGGTATGAATAATAATTATTAAATAATACTAAACATTCAGAATTTTTTGAAATTATACAATTTTTATAAAAAAATACCTCAAAGCACTTGCACGCTTCGAGGTATTTTTAATTTTTCATTATAAATTTTTAATTATTACAAATTTCCTTTTTTCAATTCTTCCACCGCATGGTTTGCAGCACGTGCCGTAAATGCCATATAAGTCAAAGATGGATTGACACAAGAGGCAGAAGTCATAAATGAACCGTCTGTCATAAATACATTTTTGACCTCGTGTAATTGGTTATATTTGTTCAAAACAGAAGTTTTTGGGTCGTTGCCCATACGAGCAGTTCCCATTTCGTGTATGCCCAAACCGATGTGCGTATCTGGACTATTGTACGGATTGATATTTTTGAAACCAGCTGCATCTAACATTTCTGCGGCATCGTTCATCATATCTTCACGCATTTTGAGTTCATTTTGACCAAATTGTGCTTCAAATTCCACGACAGGTAAGCCCCATTTGTCTTTTTGTGTGGTACTCAATAGGAAGCGATTGTCAGGATTAGGCAAAATCTCTCCAAAACCACCAAAACCAATTGTCCATTGACCAGGATGCGTCAGGCTTTCTTTAAATTCTGCGCCAAAACCTTGCTGATTTGTTCCTCTACTCCAACCTTCACGGCTTGCGCCACCTTGATAACCAAAGCCACGGAGATAATCTCGCTTGTCTGTTCCCCAGTTTCTGTAACGAGGAATATACAAACCATTCGGGCGACTTCCGAACATATAATCTTCCGAAAATCCTTCGATAACGGCACTCGCTCCTGAACCCAAATGATGATCCATAATGTTGCGACCGAGTTGATCACTCGCATTACCCATTCCGTTTTGGAAACGGTTGGATTTCGAGTTCATCAAGATAGAAGTCGAGCCAATAGTACCACCATTTAAGAAAATAATTTTTGCAAAATACTCTGTTACAGCCATTGTATTTTGGTCAATAACACGTACGCCAATCGCTTTCTGCTTTTTTTCGTCATAAATAACTTCCGAAACGATAGCATTGTGTATCATTGTTAAGCGTTTGGTTTGTGCTGCTGCGGGTAAAGTCGCTGAAAGCGAACTGAAATATGCACCATGCGGACAACCACGCATACATTTGTTACGAAACTGACAAGAAGCACGACCCAAAGCCGTTTGTTCGGCAGTTGGTTGAGTAACATGAGCAACACGCCCAATCGTAACGTTGCGATTCATTTTGCTTGCCATTGCTTTTTTGAAATATAACTCAGGCTCAGTCATTGCCATCGGAGGCAAAAAATCGCTATCAGGCAATACGTCCCAACCTTCGGCTTGACCAGAAACGCCTACAAATTTTTCTACATACGAATACCAAGGTGCAATATCTTCGTAGCGAACGGGCCAGTCTATACCAACACCATCTTTGGCGTTTGCTTCAAAATCTGCTTTGTTCCAACGGTACGACTGACGACCCCATAACATAGATTTTCCGCCTGTATGATAGGCACGAATCCAGTCAAAACCACCTTTTTTCTCTATGTAAGGATTTTCTTTGTCCTTTTCAAAAAGATGTTGCCAGTCTTCATTTGGCGTGTAACCTGTGCGAACACCTGCCCAATATTCCTCGTTTGCCATGGTAGTTGGTCTGCCACGGTGCGGAAATTGCCAAGGGTCAGTAGAGGCTGTTTCGTAGCCTTCGATGTGTTTTATCTCACGACCTCTTTCCAAAACAGCTACTTTTAAGCCTTTTTGGGTTAATTCTTTGGCAGCCCAGCCACCAGATATTCCAGAACCTACGACAATAGCGTCGAAAGTGCGTTTTTTTATACTATCTATATTGATATTCATATTTTTTATTAGAATTTAGTATGTGCTGTTTATTGTCTAATTGAACAAATTTAGAACGAATGTCAGCAATTAATAAGCGAAAGATTTTTGGTCAGCTTTGATTTTTATTTTTTCAAATTTGCCAGGACTTGGTTCATAGATAAAAGAGGCAGCCATACCTTGCTCTGAGGTATAATAACCCAACAAAGTAAGTTCTTTTATCAATCTCCAAAACGGAATACCTTTTTTCTTTTCCATTACTTCTTTGTCCACATTGTCGCCTACTTTTACTTGCTTTACGTTTGCTCTGCTCATTTCTTCCATTGTTTCTTTTTCCAATTGTTGGAGCGCAGCGATTTGTTCTTGGGCATTTTTGTTTAAAAAATTGCTTTTTTCTAATGCCATAACACCTTCTAAGAAACTTTCTTGTTCGGGTTTTTTGTAGCAATCTTTCATCATCATCTCGATAAATGCAGGTGTACCAGTATCTTTTGCGCCTGGTGTAGCTGTTTTAGGAATGATATGTTCAGCGACTTCCGCTACGATTTTGCGCTGCATTTCTGTCAAAGAAAATGAGCCTACAATTAGATTTGCACTTGGTGTACAAATATTTTCTATGGCGTGCAAGGTTTGTGAGCTTACAGCACTTCCCATCAGTATAACTAAACTGGATAAGGCTTCTCTTCTATTCATAAAATATTGATTTTTATATGAAAATAAATTTTTTATTTTGTTCTTTTAAATAAGGCAACAAATTAGTTATATTTTTTCAAATAAAAATTTTTTCCGCTTATTTTTTCAAAATATTAATTGTTTTTGACATTTGATAAGGAATTTGAGGTTTTTATTTTGGTATTTGGAATAGAAAAACGCTATACGAAAATCTATCGTATAGCGTTTTTATTGCAATGTCTATAATTTTTTGTCCTTACCTAAGTGCACTTTTACACTTCATATTCTCCTTGCCCTTTATTCTCATTTTTTTGTGCATAAATGTACGATAGCAACAGTCCGACACCTGCACCAATAGCAATACAAGCAAAATAGTAAGGTGCAGCACGGTCGTTTTGGTCATAAGAGTAATAGGTGTCGTCTATAAATTTTGCAATCAAAAGCCCGATGCCTGCGCCAATAAGCACAAGGGACTGACGAATGGTACGTGAAGGAGAAAAGCGTTTTTCTCTCTCGGGCGGCATCAATCCTTTTTGGATCATCGCCATACGCTCTTGGTTTTTGAGGTACTGAATACCAAAAACCATTGCAAATGCACCAAGCGGTACTAAAATAGGTACTAACAAATTCATGTTATTCATTTTGTGAAATTTTAAAAGTTAATTAATACTCACTATGACACATGGTGTAAGAAAAAGGTTACAGTAATATAAAAAATGCAATTATCGAGTATTTGTCGCAAGCCTAATAACCCTGACAGGGTTTCAATCAAAAACTCGTGAAAAATGTAATTTTTATTGTTTTTTGCCAAAATAATCCTGTCAGGGTTTTATGTAAGCGTTAAAAAATAACTTATAACATTTGCAAATCTCAAAAAGCTGTTTAATCAGCCTCTACGGGTCGTACCTTGGCGAAATTCAAGTTTTTCAAAAATGAAGTCGGAAGAAGCAAAAAACTGTTTGAAGCCTGACGAAGTCGGCAAGTTTTTTTTGCGCCGACGGAATTTGCAGAAAAACTTTAGAATTTCGCCACGCACTTGAATTTTTGCTTACTTTTTTTTCAAGAAAAAAGTGAGACGGAAAAGAGGCTTAACTTACTACTATTAAACAAAACAAGGCAGATTTTACAAGGGGCTTTGTTATATCTCATTTTTTAATCGTTACTAAGCGATGTTTAACCGATAATTCTATAAAAAAATATTTTCTGTAACCTTTTTGTATCTTTACGTGTCTATCTTAAAAAGTAGAAAACGAATGACCATTTCAGACGAAATCATTATCGAAAAAGCATTGCTCGGCGAACAACAAGGTTTTGCGCTCCTTGTAGAAAAATACGAGCAATACGTATTTACACTCGCATTGCGGATTGTCAAAAATCGAGAAGATGCGCACGAAGTAGCGCAAGATGCTTTTCTGAAAGCGTTCCGTTATCTGAATACTTTTAGAGGCGAGTGCAAATTCAGTTCGTGGTTGTATAGAATTGTGTATTCAACGGGTTTGAACCATATCAGAACCAAGCGACCTGAAATTTTGTCTATCAACAATGAGGAAAAACCAGTCATTATTCCTAATTTTCATACAGAAGATGCAGCTTTTCAAATGGAAAATGAGGAGCAAAAAAAGCTAATTCAAGCTGCAATCCAAGAACTTCCACCTGATTATGCTACAATTATTACACTTTTTTATCTTTTTGAACAAAAAATAAGTGAAATTTGTGTCACGATGGAAATGAACGAATCAAATACGAAAACTAAACTTTCTCGTGCCAGACAACGTTTAAGAGAAATCATTGAAAAAAATTATAGTGAGCTAAAAAAATAATATCATGGAAAAAATAACGAATGAGCAATTATGGGACTTGGCAGATGGTCTTTTTTCTGATGCTCAAAGAGTAGAAATGGAAGAAAAAATCAAGCAAAATTCGGAATTAAAAAGCCGTTTTGATACTATTTTAGCGGAGAAAAGGCTTTTTTCTATTTCATTGATGGAAAAACCTAAGTCTGATTTTGCTGCCCAGCTTTTACAAAATTGGCAAGAGGAACAAACAAGCGTTTCTACTGCAAATTACACTTTGTTAAAAGTTGTTTTTGCGGTGTTTTTGCTTTTGAGCGTTGTGTTATCGGGTTTTCTTTTTTTTAGCCAAAGCGTTTCAGAACCTATCCAAGTCAATTTGCCTACTTTTGAACTTCCATGGAAAAGTATTTCTTTGGCTATCACGATACTCGGAGCTTTGACAACAGTTGCTTTTGTAGAAAAATTGTTGGAATACAGATTTTATAGAAATTTTGCGGAGTAGTATTTTAAAATAGAAGACCAACAAGGCAAAACGAATTATGTTTTTTATTTTGGTATTTGAAATAAAAAAACGCTATACGATGGATTTTCGTATAGCGTTTTTGTGATTTGTATAAGTGAGTAAGGCTTGTACCTACTCTAATATATTTCGCCCTTTCAGGGCTATATGGCTTTACATTCGCTCAGGCATTTCAATTCCCAAACATTCCATACCCGTTTTTAGAACATTCGCAACGGTTGCGCTGAGTTCCAAACGAAAGGCTTTTTCTACGTCATTTGCTTTGAAAATGCTGACATCGCTCCAAAATTTGGAATAGCTTTTTGCCAAAGTGTAACAATATTGAGCAATCATAGAAGGGTCGTATTCGGCTGCTGCTTTTTGTATAATTTGCGGAAAATCAAAGAGTTGTAAAATCATTTCTTTTTCTGTGGCTTCTAAATTGGTATAAGCGTTTGCCAATTCAAAATCTATACTTTCTTTTTTTCCTTTGTTTACGGCACCAAGCGCACGGACGTAATTGTACTGCACGTAGGGGCCTGTTTGTCCTTGAAAATCAACACTTTCCTCAGGGTCAAAAACCATCTTTTTCTTCGGATGTACTTTTAGCAAATGATATTTTAAAGCAGCCATTCCTATTTTACGAATAGCTTCTACTTTTTCATTTTCGGGTAACTCTTTTGCTACACCAGCTTCGTCACTTTTTTTGCGAGAAGTTTCTATCACTTCCGCTACTAAATCATCTGCATCGACGACTGTTCCTTCACGGCTTTTCATTTTTCCACTTGGCAATTCTACCATTCCGTAGCTCAAATGATACATTCCGTCTGCATAAGGCTCGCCCAAACGTTTCAAAATCTCAAACAATACTTGAAAATGATAGTTTTGCTCGTCAGCGACCACAAACACCATTTTATCCATTTTCAACTCCTCGTAACGAACAGGTGCCATGCCAATATCCTGCGTAATATAGAGCGAAGTTCCGTCGCCACGCAAGACAACTTTGTGGTCAAGTTTTGCTTCCGTGAGGTCTATCCAAACGCTTCCGTCTTCTTTTTTGTAAAAAATACCTTTTGTAAGTCCAGCGTCAATTGTTTCTTTTCCTAATTTGTAAGTATCTGATTCGTAGTATATTTTATCAAAATCAACACCTAATTTGGCATAAGTCGCATTAAAACCTTCGTAAACCCAAGCGTTCATTTGTTTCCAAAGCGCAATTGTTTCGGGGTCGTTTTGTTCCCAACGCAAAAGCATTTCACGAGCTTGTTTTCCGAGTGCGCTGTATTCGTTAAAATAGGTATTTTTATAAAAAACAAAAAAGTCTTCGTTGGTTTGTTCGGCTTTTTTCTTTGTGGTCAAAAGCTCATTTGCTGTGGCTGTTGCTTGCCAAGAGCTATACTCTTTTTTAAATTCTTTTTCAAATTGTACGTAATAATCTCCTACAAAATGATCTCCTTTTGTGCCTGTACTTTCAGGTGTTTTTCCATCAGCCAAAAGCTGCCAAGCTAACATAGATTTACATATTGCAATACCACGGTCATTCACAACTTTAGTTTTTATAACATCATAACCAGCTGTTTCTAAGGTTTTTACACATGACCAACCTAATAATATGTTGCGAATATGACCTAAGTGTAAAGGCTTGTTGGTGTTCGGAGAGGAATATTCTATGACGGCACGTTTACCATTTTTTGGAGCTTTTCCGTAACTTGCATCACTCGAAATGCTATGCAAAAATGTAAGCCAATGCGCATCACTAACGGTCAGGTTAAGGAAACCTTTTATAACGCTAAAATTAGAAATTTCAGCAACATTTGTTTTCAGATATTCGCCAATTTCGTTCGCTGTGGCTTCAGGCGATTTTTTTGACATTCGCACATAAGGAAACACCACAATCGTATAATCGCCTTCGTGTTCTTTATTTGTAGCATCGATTTTTACCGTTTCCGTCGCTATCGTTTCGCCGTATAAAGCATTAATTGCTTTTGTAAAATTTTCTTGTAATAGATGTAATATGTTCATAAAATGCGTATTTCTTTTGCGCTTAGCTTCTTAAAAATGCAAAATTACACTTTTTTTTGAAATAAAATACGTGTTTTTGTATGAATTATAAACTATTCTTGAGCGTATTTTCCGAGTTCGAGGTGTTTCATTTTTTGATTAAAAGTATAACCCAAAAGATTGGCTTGATTTTTCGCTTTATCTGCAATTTCTCCTTCAAAAAGTGCATCTACGGTAAGATTAAAATGTAAGAGCCAACGCTCAAAATCTTCGTTTCCGATAGCAAGATTTTTATGTTTATCAAAAACATTACCAAAAAAACCTTCTTTTCCAAGTAAAAAAAAATTCCAAAATGCAAACATCCGAGGAAAATGATGCTCAAAATCTATACCTTCAAAGTGTGGCGAGAGTAGTTTGTCTTTTAGTAATTTGCCGTAAAAAGTGCGTATAAGCAACTCTACATCAGCTTCGTTTAGGATATCTTTTTTCATATTTTATTCCAAAATTATTTCGTGCGTAATCGTTGCAGATTTCTCCAACATAGTAGCGACCGAGCAGTATTTTTGAACGGAAAGTTCAACAGCTTGTTCGGCTTTCGACATTTTTATTTCTCCTTTCAAAAAAAACTTAATATGTATATTAGTAAAAGGAGCAGGCACAGCATCGGCACGTTTTGCATCTATTTCTATACGTAAATCTTCGATTTTTTGTTTTTGTTTTCTTAAAATCAAAATCACATCTATTGCGCTGCAACCGCCAAGTCCCATCAATATCATTTCCATAGGTCTTGCGCCAAGGTTGTGTCCGCCGAGATTTTCGCCAGCGTCGATGTTCACTTTTACGCCCGAAGTACCTACAGCTTCAAAATGAAAATCTTGGTCGATACGTTGAAGTTGTACGTTCATTTTTTAGAATTTATGCTTTTTAGGCACATAAAAGTGCCATTTTATTTATTTCTTTGACGTATAGACTATCCTTATATTTTTTTTCGTTTCCCAAATTTAAAAAATTACTTATTATTTTTGTAATTTTTTCATTTTCTATCAAAAAACCATCGTGACCATAAGGGCTATCTATTGCTTCGAGTTGAGCGTTCGGAATAAGTGTTGCCAGTTCGATTTGTTCATCAATAGAATACAATAAATCTGACTGAATACCAATGACTAATACATTTGATTTTATCAACTTCAAAGCATTTTCTATGCCGCCACGATTTCTTCCTACGTGGTGCGAATCCATTGTCCGTGTGATGCTCAAATAGGACAATGCCGTAAAACGATTGCTCAGTTTTCGTCCTTGATAACGCTGATAAGTCGTACTGCGAAAGCCTTCAAGTTTGTCGTCTTCTACATCTTTTTGCACACGATTGTAAGTTTCAGGATTTCGGAATGAAAGCAAACCAATTGCACGTGCCGCTTCCATACCTTTTTTACCAGCATCTGGAGAATCGTCGTAAAGGCTTGGGTCTGCCTCAAGCCCCATTCGCTGTGTTTCGTTGATGGCAATTGACCAAGGATACGCCTTTGCACCAGCCGCCAAAACACAAGTATTTTCAAATAAATCGGGTGATGTAATCGCCCATTCGAGTGCTTGTTGCCCTCCCATTGAACCGCCAATTCCGAGGTATATCTTATTGATGTTCAAGTGTTTGCGCAATATTTCATGCGACTGCACCACATCACGAATCGTAATAATCGGAAACGATTTGCCATAGCGTTTGCCGTTAATCGGGTTCACACTATTGGCATTTGTTGCGCCATAGCATGAACCCAACATATTGGCACACACAATAAAGTATTTTTTACTATCCAACAACTTATTTTCGCCTACCAAACCTTCCCACCAATCGGCAGCATCAGCGTTTGCCGTCAGTGCGTGGAATATCCAGATGACGTTATTTTTTGCTTCATTTAACTCGCCATACGTATAGTAAGCGATGTCTATTTCAGGCAAAATATAGCCACATTCGAGTGGAAAGGATTGATAAGATTTTAGTTTATTCATTTTATTGGTTTCGGCTTTTTGAAAAAAAGGTAAAAATTTAAAAAAAAGTTAAAGTATGACACTTTTATAATCTATACCTCACGGGTCTTCAAGACCCGTG
>JANMGN010000521.1:0-4383 GCA_031374645.1 Chitinophagales bacterium
TTTTTTTGTTTTTGTAAATAAAAAATAATGTTGCACTTTTGTATAGTGG
Source organism: Chitinophagales bacterium (assembly GCA_031374645.1). Lineage (GTDB taxonomy): Bacteria > Bacteroidota > Bacteroidia > Chitinophagales > Saprospiraceae > CANHEE01. Next base: position 50 of record JANMGN010000521.1, read on the forward strand.
AAAAGGTGAAAACCTGATACTACTTAGCCTTTGAAAAATTAAAAAAAGTTTCTTTTCATTAAAAAATGATTTGAAACCTAAAAAATACACAATAGATGAAAAAAATACTACTCCTTTTATCCTTTTTTACCTTTGCTTTGATTTTGCAAGCACAAAATACAACGCCTTGTGCTGCCACTTGGTTGCCGCAAACTGGTGTAATAAATGGTAAAACGCCAACGGCAATTCCTACTTTTACAGGTATTTACAAATATGATTGCAACGGAACGGAAGATAATCCGCTTTGGTACAAATTTGTTGCGACAGGTTCGACTGTAAATTTCACGGTAAATACGAGTAATTGTACAGGCGGAAATAAAGGGCTAACTTATGCACTTTTTACGCCACGTACGCCAAATTGTATAGATTTACAAGCGGCTAATAATTGCAAAAAGCAACAAGAAGGTGCTGGAAATGAAGCCTTTTTGACCAATTTACAAGCAAATAAACTCTATTATTTGCAAATCGATGGACTTTCTGGTAGTCAATGCGATTTTAATGTTACGTACTCAAAATCGCAAGTAGCTGCCACTTTTGCTACGCTAAAAGGCAACGTTATTTGGGATAAAAACACCAATTGTAAATCAGATACTGGCGATGAAAAACTACGTGACGCACTCGTTGCTATCAAAGATGCAAATGGTAAAATTACCTACGCTTCTGTGAGCGATAATGCTACGTATGAGGTCGTTTTGCCTTTGGGGACTTACGAGATTTCGACCACAATTGGTGGCGAAGCTCGTCTTTGGAATTCTATTTGTACGCCTTCAAAAACCATTAACTTAGCAAGTGCAAATGAGGTTTTGCAAAGTGATTTTTTGGTACAAAAAACAAAAGATTGTGCCGTTGTGGAAGCAAGTATGAGTACGCAAGGTTTCGTGGTGGACGAAAAAAGTATTTTGAATGTAAAATATAAAAATATCGGTACAGAAAAAATATTTGCAGCGAAGGCAAAAGTTACCTTGATGCCTTCTCTTACGATGATTGGCGTTACAAAACCTTTTACTAAAAATAACAATATTGTAATGGTAAATTTGGGTGATTTAGAGCCGCAACAAGAAGGTGGTTTTGATGTTTCTATAAAATCTCCTTCAAATTTTATTCAAAATCAAGCGATTACAAACAGTATTGAGATTTTACCAAACAGTGTTTGTTTCAATAATAGCAACTGGAATGGTGGAGAAATACGTGTTTTTGCTACTTGTGAAAAAGACTCTATTCGTTTTGGAGTGAAAAATTTTGGCACATCTTCGACACCTATTAATGGGCTGATTATAGAAGATGATGTGATGTTATTTACTAAAAAAAATATCACAACGCTCAATCCGACGGATAGTTTTGAGATAAAATCATTCGCTGCAACTGGGAAAACATATCGTTTAGAAATAGAACAAGCGGCTAATTTTCCGAGCCGTTCTATGCCAAATATAAGTTTAGAAGGCTGCCGAAAAAATGGAACTGGCTCATTTAGTGTAAGTTATGTCAATCAATTTGTACAAGATGATGCTGATTTTTCAAGCGAGATAGATATCAAAGAAGTAGAAAACACTACGAATTATAGCAAATTATCTTCTTATCCGAGAGGTTATTCGAATCAAAATTTCATTCCTCAAAATCAGGATATAGAGTACCTGATTCGATACAGAAATACAGGTTTGCAAACAGATAGTAGCATTTTTATAATAGATACGCTTTCGGCTCATTTGGATTTATCAACGCTCCGAATGGGCGTAAGTAATCAACCTTTTAGCTACGAAATCAGCGATAAAAATCTACTGCAAATTAAATTTTCAAATATAAAACTCTTTGGAAATCAAGTAAATAAAGATAGTTCGGAGCTTTTTGTGCAGTTTCGTATCAGTCAGAAAAAAGATGTAGCAATTGGAACAATTATCAATAATCGTTCAGCGATTTTTAGCAGCCTTACGTTGCCACCCTATATCAGCGACAACGTAAAACATACAATTGGAAAAGATTATTTGAAACTAAAAGTAGCCTCACAAGAGCTTTTTCAAGCCAATGTAAGCGTAACGGTATTTCCAAATCCGTTTTTGGAAGAAGCCGAAATAAACATCAAAGGTTTAGAAAATACAACAAATTTGACATTAAAAATTATAGATACACAAGGTAGGGTAGTAGAAGACATGAAAAGCAATACGCCTTCGTTTAGGATTCAAAAAAATAAAATTACAAGCGGAGTATATTTTTATACGATTGAAAATGCAAGTGGAAAAATAGCTTCGGGAAAAATAGTAGCGAAGTAAAAATCTGAATTTTACCTTACTACGCATAAATTTGTTTTTTTCAAAAAAAGTGTATCTTTGTCCGTTAAAAAAAACAGACTTTATGAAAAAATATACTTATATATTAGCAGGCTCTTTATTCGCTATTACGATTGCTTTTTTTGCTTGTACAAAAAAAATACAAAACGTTGATAATCCTTTATTTACAAAAATTAGTTCTGAACAATCAGGTATCAAATTTGTGAATACGGTAAAAAATACCAAAGATATAAATATTTTGACCTACCGTAATTACTACAATGGCGGCGGTACTGCAATCGGAGATATTAACAATGACGGACTTTCTGATGTTTTTTTTACAGCAAATATGGGCGAAAATAAGCTATATTTGAACAAAGGAAACATGAAATTTGAAGATATTTCGGCAAAAGCAGGAATACAATCGGCTGAAAATTGGAGTACAGGAGTAGTTATGGTGGATATTAACAACGATAAATTATTGGATATTTACGTTTGTAATGCAGGTTATCACGAAGGAAAACCGCCTTACAACCAGTTGTTTATAAACAATGGCGACTTGACTTTTACAGAAAAAGCAGCAGAATATGGTTTAAATGACGATGGTTACACGACACACGCTGCATTTTTTGATTACGATGGCGATGGCGATTTAGATTGCTACATCTTGAACAACAGTTTTATTCCAGTAAATACGTTGAACAATGATAATCGTCGTAATATACGAGCGAAAGATTGGCCCGTGGCAGATTTTTTGAAAGGTGGTGGCGATAAACTGATGCGCAACGACAACGGAAAATTTGTAGATGTAAGCGAAAAAGCAGGGATTTATGGAAGTCTTATTGGTTTCGGATTGGGCGTTACGGTTGGCGATGTGAATAATGATGGTTGGTTGGATATTTACGTTTCAAACGATTTTTACGAGCGAGATTACCTCTACATCAACAACGGAAACGGCACTTTCAAAGAAGATTTGACCAATCAAATGTCGCATCTTAGCTTGGCTTCGATGGGTTCTGATATGGCAGACGTGAACAATGACGGAAATCCTGATATTTTCGCAACCGAAATGTTACCTTACGATGAAGAACGCCTCAAAGCAACTACCGAATTTGAAAACATAGATGTACACAATATAAAGGTACAAAAAGATTTTTTTCATCAATATTCACAAAACACTTTACAAATAAATCAAGGCAACGGGACGTTTAAAGACGTAGCGCATTATGCTGGTGTTTCCGCTTCTGATTGGTCTTGGGGCGCATTGATTTTCGACGCAGATATGGACGGAAACCAAGATTTGTTCGTTTGTAACGGTATTTTTCATGATGTTATCGACCAAGATTTTATAGATTTTTTTGCGAATGATGTGATGCAAAAAATGGCAATGACAGGCAAAAAAGAAGAAGTAGAGCAGATTATAGAAAAAATGCCTTCTGTTCCGATTCAAAATTTGATGTTCCAAAACACAGGCAATTTGAAATTTGAAGATGCTTCTGCAAAATGGGGTTTTACGGACAAAACTTTTTCTAACGGTGCAGCCTATGGCGACCTCGATAACGATGGCGACCTCGATCTTATCATCAACAATGAAAATCAAGAAGCATTGCTTTATCAAAACAATGCAACACGTGATTCGAGTGCTGCATTTTTAGGTTTTCAGCTTGCTGGTTCTGATAAAAATACCTTTGCGGTAGGCTCAAAAGTACAAGTTTTTAGTGGTGAAAAAATCTTCCAAAAGGAGTTGATTCCTTCACGTGGCTTCCAGTCTTCTATGGATTACAAAGTGATGATTGGTTTGCCCAAAAGTCAAAAAATAGACAGTGTTATTGTATCTTGGTTTGATAAAACACAAACAAAAGTTATTGATTATCAACTGAATACATTAAATAAAATAGATTACGCTACGGCTAAAAAAACGAAAATTAATTACAAGAAAATAGCTGTAAAAAGCATTTTATCAGAAGTTGCAAATACTTTTCCTGCACACGTAGAAGACGATTATATAGATTTTTATACAGAGCGAACAGTGCC
>JANMGN010000192.1:0-8511 GCA_031374645.1 Chitinophagales bacterium
TGGCGATGACGATGCCGAAGGCTGGTAGGGGCGTACCCTTGCGGTCGCCCAACACCCAATCCCAAAATCAATCCATTGATTTTGAGATTAAATCAATTTATTGATTTTGAAATCAAATCAACAAACAAAAACAAAAACAAAAACAAAACAATGAAAAATCTACAAATCAAAATCTCGCTCTTTCTCAATTATTTTGTATTTGCGATACTATTAAACAGTATAGGAACACTGATTTTACAGGTACAAAATAACTTTCATGTAAGTGAAGTCGATGCTTCCATATTAGAGTTATGCAAAGATTTTAGTATCGCAATCGCTTCGTTTGCGGTGTCCTCTTTTTTCAATCGTTTGGGTTACAAAAATGCGATGCTTTTAGGTTTAGCCATAGTAACTTTGGCTTGTTTAGCGATGCCAAGTTTGAGTAGTTTTGCAGCTACAAAAATACTTTGCATAGCCGTAGGCTCAAGTTTTGCCTTGATAAAAATGTCTGTTTATAGCACTATTGGTTTGGTTACAGCAGACGAAAAAGAACATTTGAGCCTGATGAATTACATAGAATCTTTTTTTATGATAGGTATATTGTCAGGAGGTTTTTTATTTGCAGCTTTCATAGATAAAAATAATCCTACTTCAACTAATTGGTTTTCAGCATATTATGTATTGGCGGGATTGTCAGCATTTGCTTTTTTATTACTACTTACTGCTACACTTGATGAGAGTAGTTTGAAAACAGAAGCGAATAAAAATTTCACAAAAGAATTTGCCTCGATGATGGAGTTACAGACACAACCGTTGGTATTGATTTTTTTGAGTTGCGCTTTTTTGTTCGTGCTCATGGAGCAAGGTATTATGACTTGGTTGCCTACTTTTAACAATAAAGTGTTGAAAATACCAGTCGATTTAAGTATTCAAATGGCTACTATTATGGCTTTGTCTGTTGCAGTTGGTCGATTTTTAGCAGGTCTGGTAAGCAGCAAAATTTCTTGGTATGTGCTGCTTTCTACTTGTCTTTTAGCTGCCGCAACATTGGTTGTTTTGGTAATGCCTTTGGCTGTGAATGTTGATGCTTCTGGGATAGATTCTTTTTTAAATGCACCAAAAGTTGCGTTCATTTTTCCTCTGATTGGTTTGTTTCTTGCACCAATTTATCCAGCGATTAGTTCTTTGATTTTGAGTAAACTGCCAAAAGCAAAACATGGTGTAATGACCAGTTTGATTATCGTTTTTTCAGCACTTGGTGGTACGTTGGGTTCTCGGATTACTGCTACTATTTTCGAAAAATTAGGAGGACAAAATGCTTTTTATTTTTCCTTAGTGCCTATTGCACTTTTGTTAATCGCTTTATTTTTCTTTAAAAAATTAATGGCAAAAAATTAGAAAAACCATGTTTAAAAAAATCATTTTATTATTTATATTGACTTTTATAATAAAACAAAATACGATATTTGGGCAAAGTGCAACACGTCAGATTGCGCAGCAAAATCACATTTGGTTTATAGAAAATGGAACTGTAAAACTGAAAGAAAATTGGGTTTTATTTCATGATATACAATTTCGTCGTGCCGATTTTGGTGCAGATGCGCAGCAAATTCTTGTTAGAATTGGTCTTTTGTACAATTTTCCAAGCAAATTACAAGCAGGTGCGGGTTATGCTTTTGCACAAACTTATTCTTATGGCGAGTTTCCTGTCAAAAATGCTTTTCCAGAGCATCGCATTTGGGAACAAGCCCAATTTAAAATGGAATTGGGTAAATTTAATGTTTTTAACCGTTACCGTTTAGAGCAACGTTTTATTGGCGATGCTTCGACGGGGCAGTTTCAACCTTCTCGTTTTGAAAATCGTATGCGCTACATGGTGCGTGTCAATAGACCAATTGGCGAAAAGTTTTATATCAATGCTTTTGATGAGATTTTTGTTAATTTTGGAAAAAATATCGGACGAAACATTTTTGACCAAAACAGAATCGGCGCAAACATAGGCTACAAATTTAACGAGCATTTGGCGGTCGAGTTAGGTTATTTAAACCAAACGCTCCAATTACGAACGCTTAATAGCAGCAACCAAAATAGATTAGAGTTTAATCATACGGCAACGTTTAGTGTGGTTACTAATTTTTAAAAATACTTTTTAGTTATAATAAAAAATGCTGTACGTGAAAATGTACAGCATTTTTTTATAAAATATTGATTATTAGGTTGTTATAATTCTCTTTTTTTCAACGCTTTCACAGCATAATCAGCTGCACGAGCTGTAAGTGCCACAAAAGTAAGGGAAGGATTTTGGGTAGAAACCGAAGTCATTGCTGCACCATCGGTTACAAAAACATTTTTACAAGCGTGCAATTGATTCCATTCGTTGAGCAAAGATGTTTTCGGGTCACGTCCCATTCTACAACCGCCCATTTCGTGAATATCCAAACCTGGTGCTTGATGCGAATCTCGGGACGTAAGATTTTTAAAACCAGAACTATCCAACATTTCGCTTGCTTGAACAAAAAAATCTTTTAGCATTTTTTCATCATTATCATCATAAGCGATGTCAAAATGAATAGTTGGCAAGCCGTAAGCGTCCTTTTTGTCTTTATCCAAATAAATATGATTGCTTTCTTTGGGAATTGTTTCGCCCATGCCCATCACGTAAATATTCCAACCGCCAGGTTCTGTGAGTTGATTTTTCAAATCAGCACCAAAACCGCCGACTTCTCTCGACCAATTTGCTCTACTTGCCGACATTGAGAGTGCATAACCACGCAAAAAGTCAGTTTCTTGTTTGTAAACGTTTCTAAATCGAGGAACATAAGGCGAATTCGGGCGACGACCATTGTAATATCTATCTTCTAAACCTTCCAAATTTGCAGTCACCACACCTCTATAATTGTGAAAAGCAACGTATTTTCCAAGCAAACCATTGTCATTTCCAAGTCCATTCGGAAAACGAGTGCTGGTAGAATTGAGCAAAAGCGCATTGGTATTGATAGCTGCTGCATTAACAAAAATAATTTTTGAATAATACTCGCTCGTTTCTTTCGTAATAGCATCTATGACGACAACGCCCTTTGCTTTTTGTGTTTTTTCGTCATAAATAATAGAATGTACGACAGAATTTGGACGCAAAGTCATTTTTTTCGTACGTGCCGCCGCAGGCAAAGTCGCTGATTGACTACTAAAATACGCACCAAACGGACAGCCTCGATAGCACAAATCTCGGTGCTGACATTTTCCCCTTCCGAGGTCGAGATGTACTTTTTGAGGTGCAGTCAAATGCGCACAACGCCCCGTAATAATCTGGCGGTCTTTATAATTTTTAGCGATTTGCGATTGAAAATGTTTTTCGGCAGCATTGAGTTCCATGGGCGGTAAAAAATCGCCATCGGGAAGGCTATCCAAACCATCTTTATTACCAGAAATACCAGCAAAACGCTCTACATAAGTGTACCATTTTTCCAAATCATCGTATCGAATAGGCCAATCTACCGCAAAACCATCCCGTGCAGGGCCTTCAAAATCATATTTACTCCAACGCTGAGTTTGTCTTGCCCAAAGCAAAGATTTTCCTCCAACTTGGTAGCCACGTATCCAATCGAAAGGTTTATCTTGCGCATAAACTTGCTCTGCATCTTTCAAAAAAAGGTGTTCTGTGGCTTCATCGACAGCGTAACATTTTGAAATTATCGGATTTTTTTCTTTAAAATCCAAAGGCATACGCCCGTGATGCGCCATATCCCAAGGATTTTGCATCGCAGTAGTGTAATCCGTGATGTGTTCCACACTTCTGCCACGCTCCAAAACGAGTGTTTTCAACCCTTTTTCACAAAGTTCTTTTGCTGCCCAGCCGCCAGCCATTCCAGAGCCAATAACGATGGCATCGTAGGTATTTTTCTTTTTAAACATTGGATTTTTTTCAATTGAAATAATAGATACAAAACTAATCATTATTTTCTCATTCTTTAAACTTTTAAACTTAAATTTTATTGATTTTTAACGTTATTAGGACTGAGTTTTGCACTATTTTATTAATTTTGTATTTTTCTTGTAGCACAATATAATAGTTTTCAAAAATCTATATCAATGTCAAAAAAGTATTTTTTACAAATATTTATCTTATTCATTAGCAGTAATTTAGCTATTTCGCAGGAACAGCAAAGCTATGCAGGGCATTTTGTGGATAGAAATGGAAGATTAGATTTGCTTCTAAGAGATAACGGCTCTTTTTTTGAGGTAGATTTTACTAAAGATGGTGCTTTTTTTAAGGGGCAAGCCTCGGAAGAAGATGGCTTTTTAAAAGGTTTTTTTCTGACACCCGATACTGTTTCGTTTAGTATTTTATTTCAAGAAGGGCAATTTTTTTTATCTTCAAGTACCTATCATATTGCGCTGAGTAGAGCAGACAATTCGGAATATAAAACGCCAAAATCTTATGATTATGTTGCTCGAAAAAAAATAGTGGAAATTCCTTATCCGAGTGGCGCACGTGTTTTTAACGCATCGGGCAATTTTTCTTTTAATCTACCAGACGAAAATTGGGATTTTGTAGAAAATGATGGTATAGTTACGTTGCGAAAAGAGGAACTAAAAGGCTTTTTAAAGGTTGTTCCAAATGATATTTCGAGTATTGAAGAAGCTCGTAATTCATTTAAAATCAATGAGTTAGTTCCTGGTAGATTTGATTTACTACGCAGCGAAACGGAGTATGGAAAGCGAGGTGTTTTTCGTACCTACTCTGGTTTCGATACGGACAATAGAAAAGTAGAGTTTCATCTCCTCACACTTATTGCTCTCGGAGGAAAAGGTGTACATATCCTAAGCGGTGCGCATCACAATGACTACAAACCTGACTATGAAATTTGGTGTAAAATGGTCGCAAATTCGTTTGAGTTCACGAAATAAAAAACGTTAGTAAATACGAATGCTGTCAGGATTTTAGACCTTGACAGCGTTTCGTATAAGAATAATATTTTTAGAATTTTTTATAGTTATAGGTTGGCAGAAAAAAACCAATGGTGTCATTTTTTGTCAATTTTTGAGTAGCTATAAAGGTGCTGATAGCGGCATTACTATTACCAGGTGTAGTATAGAATAGATAAGAAGGTTTTGCCAATTTATTACCCGCTTTTTTGGAGCCAATGAGCAAAATGTTCATTGTTGCTTTGTTTTTTTCACTGTTTACATCAAGCGTAAAAAATATTTCATTTTCAAGAATAACATCGAGCGAAGTTCCATTGTCTTTATAATCCAATTCTACCTCCTCATCTAATATTTTAAACTTGATTTTATTTTCAGAAGTAAGCGTAAATTGATTAAAAGCACTACCATCTTCTAAAAAGTCTGATATTATCTCTGGTGTATCTTCTTGAAGCTCTTTTCCTCCCCAAATAGGCTGAATAGAGGAGTAAGTACCAGCAGCGGTTATCACACCAAATTCCCACTTTGGAACATCTGTTGTATCCAATTTCAATACAATAGGATATACGATAGGGTCTTTGCCACAAGCCATTGCGAGCAAAATTAGTAAGGAGAATAGGATTATTTTTTTCATTTTTTTTAGTTTGAAATGATAAAAATAACTTGTCAATTTTAGTTGGCTTTCGCCTCTAAACTTGACAAGCTGTTTATTTTAGTTTTGTTTAACTATCTTTTTTACGATTTTGCCTTTTTCAGAAGTCAAGGTAATAAGGAATAATCCATTATTCTGTTTTGATAAATCAATAGAAAACAAATTTTGACCTTTGCTTCCACTTTCAGTCCATACAAGTCTGCCGAGTATATCATGTATTACTATACCATACTCACAATCTTTATGACAATCTACTACTATTTCAAGAATATCAGTTATAGGATTTGGAGACGCTGTGAAATCAATATTTGGCTGATTAATATTATTACTACCACTACTATTTTTGTAAGTAGGGGACGAATCGTCAGAAAGTGAAAAAGACGATACATAAGCCGCTTTTTCTATGCTTGGCATTTTTATCAATGTGGCATCAGCAATTTTTCTATTGAACGTTTTTCCTTCTATTTCACCACCAAAATAAATTTTATTGTTGTTGTCAAAAATTATCTCTTTGACATTTTCATCATCTACACTTCCATATTGTTCAGAAAATAAAATTGTGCCATCATTTGCCATTTTTGAAAATAAAATATCTCTATTTCCTTTTGACACAAAGGTAGTATTTTCTATACTGATATTTTGACTAAAAGTCGTAGCAAAAAATAAATTATCACTGTTATCAAATGTAGCACTTAATAAATCAGGTTCTACTTGTTCTGTTTTAGCTATTTTTGTGTAGATAACTTTTCCTTTTTGGTCAGTTGAAACAATACAAACCTCGCCATTGACAACAGTAGCAATTTTTTTATTATCTTGGTAAATATTACCTTCTCCATAAAAAATATTTGCTATAATATTACCATTTCTACTAATGACTGATTTTATCAATTTTACTCCTTCGAGCACTAAATCTTTGCTGATTTGCTGAGATAGAGGCTGAATAGTTATTATTTGCGTACTATTATCGTACTTTTGACCATTAAAAATATAGTTATTTGCTTGATTGAAACCTACGATAGAAATATTATTTTTTGTTTTAATAAAACTCAAGCTGCTACTATCCCAATTGCCATCTAAGGCGTTGATAGCGTATATTTCTCCAGTTTTACTAATTTTAGCAAAAAATAAGGCATTTTCAGTTTGGCTTTCCAATTTAGTGTTATCGCCTATTAGTAAGTCCTTTTGATATACACCTGCCAGTATGATAGTATCCGCAATGCGAATATTACCAATTATATTTATTGGCAAGGAAGATGAAAAAGGAATTGAAAAATCTGTTTCATCGTCAATATATTCGAGTGTAAATGCTTTTTTATCAATTTTTTCGAGATAAAGCTCCTGATTATCAGCATAATCGGACGAAATATAGTCTAAATTGTCTATTCTTTCCTTTTTTAGATAAATTGCATCATCTGTAATATCACAGATATACTTTAAGCTATCGTCTTCTAAAATTGCTTTTGGAGTTATTATGTCCTCACTAAGGACAGTATCAAATCTTTTGAAAATTGGCGCAACACTTTCTTCGTTGAGAATAACTATTTTTTCCTCTGGTGCATTAGGCTGAAAGAATTTTACGAAATTTGTAGTTATTACTTTGTAGCCATAGCACGCTTTTTCATTAGGATTTGAACATTTTCTTTTACAAACTGCAGTTGCAACAGATTTAGGACCATTGTAAAACTTAAATGTACATGGCACAATTGGGTCGTCAGGGTCAGGTTGTGACGCTAAAGGGGTACAATCGACATCTTTTATGTCAGAGTATAAAAACCTAAAATCAGAGGAGCAAAATAGTACATTAGCACATAAGGATTTTTCTAATAAGTCTGGATTATTTTTTACTTCTTGAATAAATTTGAATAAGGTAGAACCTTGATAATTCGGATAAGTAGAAATCATATCCTGTTCCCATAATAGCATTTCCTTCACACTATACTTTTTAGGTTGGCAGTTTTCCGATAGGGCATTGGTAGGAACATAATCTTTCATACAAAAGTTATACTTTATGAATCCGCAACATTTATGCTTAAAACAACCAGGGCTAACTTCAATAGGAAATGATGGAGCACAAATTCCTCCAGCGGTAAAAGATGGTAAATAAGTATTCATACAAACTTTAATTAAAGAACAAGGCTTACCCGTACTTTCGCTTAATAGGAAACTCATATAGTCTGCACTAATAACACCAAAACCAACCAAATTAGCCAAAAATAACTCATAGGTTGCTAAGGTCATTTTCACTTTTGGATATTTAACTTTTCCAACTTCATGTATCTTTGAAGGGTCTGTAAAATCCTTACATTCGCCACGACCGCTACAGATACCTCCCCATGCATTACCCAAAATAGCCAGCCATCCTTTATGAGGTACTACCTTTACATTTTCGTTGTAACAAGCCTTACACGATACTTCTCCATTGCATACTTCGTCGTATTGACATAGTTTTTTTTCTTCATCGTAACCTGCATATACTTTTTTCGTAACCTGAGGCAAAATATTGAAAGTTTGTAAATAAGTACATCCTCCAATCTTTACTTCAATTTGATTAGTGGAACTTTTTGATATATCTGTTATTTGAACCACCATTGTTTTTGATAATGCTGGTAAAATGATAGGTATTTTCTGGGTTGAAGAAATTACTTGAAATGCTACTACTGGCTCTAAATTAGGATTGGCGATAGTAATTTTTATAACTCCACTGTTTTGACCTACACATGGCTGTGTAACTTGAACATCTATACCTGTAATTTTACTCACTTCAATTTGTTTGTTGGACTCGCAGCCATTGGCATCTATTACTTGGAGTTTCACTATTCCACTGCCTGAAACAGCACTTAGTACATTATTTTGTACAACTCCGCCCACATTACTTACGAAATTGTAAGTAATCGGTTTATTTAGTTGAGGATATACGGTAGCAACTACATCTGTTATGCATTTTTGATTGTTATTAG
>JANMGN010000268.1:0-9924 GCA_031374645.1 Chitinophagales bacterium
CAAAACGAGTGGTGTTGCGCCCGTCGGTTTGTCCGATGGCAGCCTCAATGGTTTTGGCAACATCGAGCTTGGTTTGACGTATAACTTTTTGAAAAAAAATGGCTTTGTGTTCTCAGGAAAAGTCAATTCAGCCTTGCCGACAGCTTCTTTCGAGGAAGCAACAGGCTTACGTACAGGCAATGCAGCTTTGGCAATTGAACCGAGTTTATTAGCTGGTTATGGTCATTCAAAATTCTTTGCGAGTGCCGAAATTGGTTACGGCTATCGTACCAATAAGTACAGTAGTCAAAGCCTAATCAATGCCCAAATTGGTAAACTTTTTGGTAAAAAACAAAAATTTATTGCCATTTTTAATACCGTTAATCGAGTAAGTAGTAAAAACGGTAGTTACCAAGATACCAATAATAAATACACTGGATTTTTCTTGAATAATTTGAGTTATGTGGTTATTGGCTTAAAGTTTGGCTACAAAATAACACCTAATTTGATGGTTTGGACAAATATCCGTTCTACTTCGCCTGGCGGTGTTCCTCAAAATATTGGCGAACCTTCTGAACCTTTGCCCGCTTATTCTATATCTATTAGTTATAATCGTTAATTTGTTAAGCTATTGATTTTCAATAATTTACAATAATAATAATCATCTTTTTAAAAAATAATTTTATGAAAAAATTAATTTTCGCACTTTTCCTTATTGCTTTATCACAGCAATTAACTTATGCACAACAGGCTTGGACATCGCCGAAAGGGAAATTTTATAGCCAATTGGGTTATACTTTTTTAGTCTATGATGGCTCCAATAAAGCTTACGACGAGATTATTCCACTTAATCGCAAAATCACACATAATGCGCTTCAAGGTTACATTCAATATGGCATCACAGACAAACTCATGGTAACGGGCATTGTGCCATTGACCTTTACAAGTTCAAAATTGACAAGTGGCACACAACCAACGGGACTTTCAGATGGCAGTTTGAACGGATTAGGCAATATTCAAACCGCTTTGACCTATCGTTTTTATGAAAAAAATGGTATTATTTTTTCGGGAAAACTCAATGCCATATTGCCAACGGCTCAAAAAGATGTAGCAACAGGTTTGAGAACAGGGGACGACGCTTTCGGAATTTCGCCGAGCTTATTAGCGGGTTATGGTCATTCAAAATTCTTCACGAGTCTGGAATTAGGTGGTGTTTTACGCAATAACAATTACAGTAACCAAACCTTTGGTTATTTTCAGATTGGAAAATTTATGGGTAAAAAGCAGAAATTCTTGATGATTTTGCACAGCGCATTACGTTTTAGCAATAAAAACGGCACTTATGATGACGGCAATACAAAATACACGGCAACCTATTTCAATGATTTACGCTATATCGCTTATGGTTTAAAATTGGGCTACAAAGTCACACCTAAAATTATGTTTTGGTCTGACATTCGTTTTTGGGCGAATTCTACTGAAAAAATTGGCGGTAGAACAGATGAGTTAGGGCTTTTTCCAGGTTTGACTTTTTCTGTGAGTTATCAAAATTAGAGAAATAAAAAAACAAAAAAATGCTTGATTATCAACTGTATAATCAAGCATTTTTTATTTTTATAAAAAAAGAGATAAAAAATTATATAGTTAGGATTACTAACTATATCTTTGTGCTATTATTTTTTTCACGTATAAAATTGATAAAAATCATGGTACAAAAAATTCATGGGTACACCTACGGGCAAGTAGCGCAATCACCTTTAAGCATTGCGGATTTGGAACTGCTCAAAAAAACAGTTCTTTTTGATGAAAACGATGAACATTATCTCCGAATGGCAGGAACGGTTTTGGAAGACCAGACCGATACTGTTCTCGACCTTTGGTATGGTTACGTAGGCGGCAATGCTCATTTATTGCATTATTTTACTAAGAATGAACAGCCAAACATGGACTATCTTACAGCAGTTCGTGCAAGATTTGGGCAGTGGATTTCGGATTTGTGCAACCGCCCCTACGACCAAACATGGCTCAATTACCAACATGAAGTCGCTTTGCGACATCACACAACCAAGAAAAATCAGACCGATGATGTTGATGCCGTACCTATCATTCACTATCGTTACATGACGGCTTTTATTTTCCCTATTACGTTCACTATCAAAGGTTTTTTAGGCAAAAAAGGACATTCTGACGCAGAAATTGAAGCAATGTACGCCGCTTGGTTCAAAGCCGTGACTTTGACGGTCATCTTGTGGACGTATCCTTACATCAATGAAGGAGAATTTTAAACCGCTAAAAATAATGGAGAAGACCGTATTGCTCAAACGCTTTGGATATGTTGGTTTTGCTTTTTTTTTAATAAAAGGCTTAATTTGGTTAGTAATATTATTTGGTTTTAAAAACCTTTTTTCAAACAATAAAACGATTAGTACAATGAAAGTTTCCGTTTATGACACCTACGTAAAAAAGAAAGATGGTCTTGTAATGCACTTCGATATTCTTGTCCCCGACAGTTTAAAAGACACAGCTAAAATACACGATTTTGGTCGTCAATATTTAGCAACAAAGGGACAAGAAGGACAACCACTTACCGCCAAAGAGTGTAGGTTTTGCCACATCGAACAGGCTGACGTAGAAATGGTGCAATCCATTGAAGCAAAAGGCTATTTTATTATAGAAATGGAAGGTTGTGATTAATTTTTTTGGATTTATTGGTTAGGATTACTAATTTTGTGCCTTAAAATAATCTGAAATACAGAGGGGTATCTTTTAGATGCCCCTTATTAATCTTTATACAATGGAAGAACAAAGTGTTTTTAATTTAATAGAGCAAAATAGTCAAACAGAGTTTCGTGTAGTGGCTGCACTCGAAAGGCTTTCAGAGGCATTTCGAGTTTTGTTATGGAATGAAGCTAAGGTTTTGAATATCAGCCCAATACAAATACAGATTTTAATTTTTTTTAAATTTCATAGCATTGAAAAATGCAAGGTTAGTTATTTAGCCCAAGAGTTTAATATGACCAAAGCCACCGTCAGTGATGCAGTAAAAATCCTCTTGCAAAAAGGCTTAATTGCCAAGGAGATTGATGCCGCAGATACTCGTAGCTATACAATGCGACTAACCGATTTTGGCGAAACAACGATTTCACAAGCCACGTTATTTGCCAATCCGATGCTCAAATCTTTTGACAATTTGAGTACCTTACAAAAAGAAATACTCTTGGATAGTCTGTTGCAAATGATTTTTAGCCTACATGAAGCGGGCATTATTACCCTACAACGGATGTGTCAAACCTGCCAATTTTTACAAAATAAGGAAGACGGAAGTCATTATTGTAATTTACTCAAAAAACCGTTGTTACAGTCAGAATTACGGTTGGATTGTCCTGAACATTTGGTCGTAATTTAAAAAATAAACCTTATTTGCAACTGTCACACATTTCCAAAAGTTCAATTCAATTCCGCTTTTCCAAAACCCACTGTTTCACGATACAATTGCGGAGAAACATCTGCATTTTTCTTGAAAAAACGGCTAAAATAGTGTTCATCATCGTAGCCCAAACTATATGCAATTTCTTTGACCGATTTGTTGGTCAAATACAATTCCCGTTTGGCTTCGATGATGATACGCTCGGCGATGATAAGCGCAAAGATACTATCAACTCCATCAGACCTAAAATGGACAATTGACGCTATTCGATGGATATTTTTTTCTTGCTGAAAAAATACTTAGTAAATAGACAGATTGATGTGTTTATTAAACAAATAGTCAAGACCTTTTTACTTTAAAAAAATATTGAAGTACCATCTTAATAATTCTCTAAACTTCGTGATATTTTTGTGATAAAAAAAACATAGCTTTGCTGTCATTCTATCCAAACCTATGTTACTATGACGCTTCTCAATACCACTTGGAAGGATACGCTTCGGCTGCTTCGTATTCCATTTTCCTTTTTTTTAATGCCCGTTTTCCTTCTTGCCATCAGCCAAATTCAGACCTTGGCGACGACAAAAGCATGGTGGGCATTTTTTATTATTCATCTTTTGGTCTATCCTTCGAGCAACGGTTACAATAGTTTCGTGGATAAAGATGAAACGCCCATCGGAGGCTTGGAACATCCGCCCAAACCAACACAAAGCCTTCTTTATCTGACAGTTATGATGGATATTGCTGCGCTCATTTTGGCTTGGCTGACGATTTCGATGACGTTTGCTGCTTGTTTGTTGTGCTATATTTTGGCATCAAGGGCATATAGTTCTCCTCAAATTCGTTTGAAAAAATACCCTTATTATGGTTTTGCGGTGGTCGTCCTTTTTCAAGGAGCGTTCACTTATTACATGACTTGTATCGCTGCTGATGTCGCTGATTTTCAGTGGAATAACAGCAATGTTTTTGTGCTTTTGGCTACTTCTTTGCAGATTGCAGGAGTATATCCGCTGACGCAAGTCTATCAGCACGAAGCTGATTTGAAAGACGGTGTCGTGACGATTAGTTACCGTTTGGGTTATCTCGGAACGTTTATTTTTACGGCGGTCATGTTTTTATTTTGCAATATTTGTTATTTTATTTATTTCAAAAATACGCAACAAATCACTTCATTTTACATTTTACAAGGGTGTTTTTTGCCTTCTTTGCTCTATTTCTCCTATTGGTTTTTACAAGTCAAACAAGATACAAGCAACGCTAATTTTAAAAACACAATGCGAATGAACGCTATTTCCTCCTTAGGAATGAGCTTGTTTAGTCTTTTTTTATTGTTAAAAAACCTATAAAAAATATGAGTTACCTTTGGAAAATAGCGACCGCAGTTCCTGATAATGTGCATCGAAACGAAGATTTTGTTGCTTTTTATTGCGCTGCAACGGGCGATGATAGTTTAGCACAACGCAAAATCAAAGCCGTAGCGCATAGAAGCGGCATAGCGCAACGTCATTCGGTATTGAAAGATTTTTCAGTTTCGCCTGAGGAATTTGAGTTTTTCCCAAAAAATGCCTTGCTTTTACCTTCGCCTTCGCTCACGGAACGCATGGCGATTTATAAAAAAGAAGCCTTGCTTTTGGCAGCAAAAAGCATTACACAATTAGAAAATTTTGAAACGATAAAATCAGAAATTACGCATATCATTACGGTCACTTGTACAGGACTTTTCGCTCCTGGTTTGGACATCGAATTGATGGAATTATTGGATTTGTTGCCTTACACGCATCGGAGTAGCGTCAATTTTATGGGTTGCAATGCCGCAGTATTGGCACTCAAACAAGCACATTATATTTGCAATGCCGAAGCTGATAGTTTGGTTTTGGTGGTCTGTGTGGAGCTTTGTACGCTGCATTTTCAAGCCGCTTTTGACGATGATTACATCATTTCCAATCAGTTGTTTGCCGATGGTTCAGCAGCCGTTTTGGTTGGCAGTAATCCCGAAAATAACAATGATAAATCTTTGAAAATCAATCACTTCTCGTCGCTTGTTATCCACGAAGGGCGCAACGAAATGGCTTGGCAATTGTCTGAAAATGGTTTTAAAATGAACCTCACAAGCTACGTTTCGCCACTCATCAATAAATATATGCCTACGCTTGTGCAACAACTCAAAGAACGAGTTTTGCAAGGCATCGAAAATGTTCATTGGGCGGTGCATCCTGGCGGAAAACGGATTTTAGATGATTTCGCAAAAACGATGGCTATCGAAAAAACTACCCTTGCGCCTTCTTACCAAACACTTAACGATTTTGGAAATATGTCTTCGCCAACGGTACTTTTTGTATTGAAAAATTTGCTCGAAAATCAAACGATTGAAGAAAAAGATGCTGTCGTGGTTGCCGCTTTTGGTCCTGGGCTAAACATCGAAACAATGACGCTGAAATTGTAAAAAATCATGTTCAAAAACAGACATTATACCAAAGAATTGCTCGATGCGGACGATATTCCGACGGCTGATTTGTACCAAAATCTTCGAGAATTGGATTTTATCAATACGTGGCTTGGCGGTTATGCTATTTCTATCAGTATTTTGAAAAAAATCTTGAAAAAAAATGAACCTAAAGTCTTGGTGGATATTGGCTGTGGCGGTGGCGACACGTTGAAATATATCGCTCGTTGGAACAAACAAAAAGGCTACGATTTGCAACTTTTTGGCGTTGATTTGAAGCCTGATTGCACCGCTTATGCACTCGAAAATAAGCCAAATAATAGCCTAACTTTTATCACTGACGACTATCGAAATGTACATTTGCATTTAAAGAAAATAGATATTTTACACGCCTGTTTGTTTTGTCATCATCTGAACGAAACGCAAATCGTTGAATTGATAAAATACGCAAAAAAACACAACATAACGCTGATAATCAATGATTTAGAAAGAAGTAGTGTTGCTTATTATGCCATAAAAATCTTGACGCAACTTTTCTCAAAATCATATTTAGTTAAAAACGATGCGCCGCTTTCGGTGCTGCGAGGTTTCAAAAAAACGGAGTGGAAAAAAATCCTACAAGAAGCCAATGCAACCGATTATGACATCGCTTGGAAATGGGCATTTCGCCATCAAATCATCGTACTACCATGATAGAAAAAAACACTACAAATATATACGATTGCGCCATGATTGGCGGTGGATTAGCAGGACTTTGTTTGGCAGTTCAGTTGGCAAAAGCAGGTCTAAAAGTTGCTATTTTTGAAAAAAATCAATATCCTTTTCACAAGGTTTGTGGCGAGTATATTTCGATGGAAAGTTGGGATTTTTTGGAGCGTTTGGGCGTTCCTTTGTCTGATTGGAACTTGCCTAAAATCAATCGTTTGGGCGTGAGTTCTACGCAAGGTTTTATGCTCAAAAGCGATTTAGCATTGGGCGGTTTTGGCGTGAGCCGTTTTACTTTGGACAATGAATTGGTCGCTATTTTGAAAAAAAATGGTGGCGATGTTTTTGAACAATGTAAAGTGCAAAATATTGACAATCAGGCAGATAACTATTTTATAGAAACCAATAAAGGAACTTTTGAAAGCCGATTGGTTATTGGGAGTTACGGAAAAATCGCTCCGTCTTTTATAGACAAAGCACCTGCGCCAAAACGAAATTACATTGGCGTGAAGTACCACATCAAAACCGATTTTCCGAACGATACCATCGAATTGCACAACTTCAAAGACGGTTATTGTGGCATTTCAAAAATAGACAAAGGGAATTTTTGCCTTTGCTACCTGACGACTGCCGACAACTTAAAATCTAACCAAAATGACCTCCGCACGATGGAGGAAAATATTTTGTTCCAAAACCCATTTTTAAAACGTATTTTTAACGAAAGTGAATTTTTGTTTGAAAAACCTTGCGTGATAAGCAATGTGACTTTTGAAGCAAAAAAGACGTTTAGCAATGACTTGTTTTTGTTGGGCGATGCGGCAGGAGCGATTGCGCCACTTTGTGGCAACGGTATGAGCTTGGCGATGCGTGCTTCATTTTTGTTAGCCCCTTTGGTTGAAGATTTTTTAAATCAAAATATCAATAAAACGCAATTACAAGCGCAATATCAAACACTTTGGACAAAAAACTTTGCCAATCGTATCAAAGCAGGTTACTACATTCAACACCTTTTTGGTAACAATACTATGACGCATTTGGGATTAAAAACACTGCATCATTCGCCTTTTTTACTGAAAAAAATGATTGCCCAAACACATGGGCAATCATTTTGATGAAACATTAACATATTAGAATTTATATGAAACAGCCAACATTGGCTGCAAAAACTTACTACGGAAACGACCGTTGTCAAAAGCAACTTTTTGAGTTGTGGTATATTCAATAAACTGAAAGCCCAATCCACCTCGGATAGCAAATTTATCATTGAGCCAATAGCGGGCATAAAGTTCAGAATTCAAATTCCCAAGGTCAGAATCACCGATTAGCAATAAGTTTAAAGAAGTTGGGCTACTCGAAAAGGTCTTATTGTTATTGCTCTTTCCTTGTGTATCTGATTGTTTTGAAGTAAGAATACCTGATTGTTTAGTACCAAAAGAAAAACCAACGGCATCAATACTAAATCCAACATCAAATTTACGAGAAATAGAATATTGCAAATTGAGGCTCAGATTCAAGGCATTACTCTGAATTTTGCTTAGACTAAAGGTGTCAATTTGAGAATTAATTTTTTGAGATTCGAAAAATGCTGCTAAACTTTCTTTGCCTACCGTCAGTTTGGCAGGCGCAGTTACAAATTCAGTTTTACCTGCATTAAAAACTGTAAGTCGAACACCAAAACCGTACTTGAATTTTTTACCATAATATTGATTGAATGATAAGGCAGGTGCAAAGCCTTTCCCGAATGCAACTGCTACATCAGCAGTGCGGTAGCGTTGAGCAAAAGTAGCTGTCAAAGTTACAAGCAAAAGACTAACCGTGAGCATGATTTTTTTAATAGAATTCATCGTATTTTACTTATTTTATTATTTAGTTAAAATTTGTTATAAATTATTTAGAAAATGTAGCTGTAATTTTAATTTTTACAGTGTTACTCAGTGTGAAACTTGAACCACCGACCCCATAAGCAGTCCTATCAATAGACAAATCACTTGAAACAAACTCTAAGTCATTACCTTTCACAGTGACATAAAAAGGAAGTTGCACCGATTTTGTGATGCCTTTTATGGTCAAATTGAATGTACCCAAATAACCATTTTCTTTTTTTGTTATTTTGGTAGAGGCCAATGTAATTGTTGGATAATTAACAGCATCAAGATACTCTTTATCTTTTAAATGTTTGTCACGCAATGCAATGCTAGAATTGAAAGAGGCAGTCTGAATGGTTGCATAGATAGAACTTTTATCCAATTGACTATCGTCTAAAACGACATTTGCAGAGATATTGTCAAAGCGACCCGTAGAATTTATACCTGCATTTTTTACCGTGTATTGTACAAAATATTTTTTCAATGTCAATGCTTTTTGTGCATTTAGAACCGAAAAAGCTAAGCTAAAAAGGAGAATTAAACTAATTTTAGTGTTCATTTTTTTTATTTTAATAAGATGATTAATTATTTTTATAATGCAAAGAAACGGTCTAAGTATCACATGAGTATCACATGAATACAAATTTGTATTTTAATTTCCATTAAATCTAGGACAGGACACAATTACAGTAACCAAACCTCTGGTTATTTCCAGATTGGTAAATTTTGGGCAAATTCTACTGAAAAATTGGCGGCGGAATGGATGAATTAGGGCTTGTTTTAGGTTTGACGTTTTTCGGTAAGCTATCAGGATTACAAACACCCCGAAGACAAAAATTTTTAGAACTTATATTTTTTGTTTAATTTTTTTAAATTTATTTTCATTTTAAATCATTGATAATCAATGATTTATATTTATAGAATAATTTTTGTTTAACTTTTTTTTTGAAGTCAGGCAACCTAATTTAGGTTTTTGACATTATTGATGTAGTTGCAACACTAATACAAAAACCAAATTTCTAACTGCTTTGAAAAAAGCAAAAATCGTTTATCAATGAAAAAGTTAATTATACTCTTCGCAGTTTCTTTATTTTATATCGCAGCATTTGCCCAACAAACAGCTCGCTTACAAGTTATCCATAATTCTCCAAGCCCAACCGTAGATATTTGGGTTAATGGTGCAAAATTATTGGCAGATTTTAAATACCGTACAGCATCACCATTTATTGATGCACCAGCGAACATCAATTTGAAAATTGAAGTAAAAGCACCAAATAGTACAGCAGCAACAGCAGCTTTGGCGACTTTTAACGCAACTTTGGCAGCAGCAAAAACATACATAGCTATTGCAACAGGCATCGTAGGTGATGCAAAAACACCATTTACGTTGAAAGTCGTAGAAAATGCTTTGGAAAAATCAAGCGGTACAACAAAAACAGCTTTGGCAGTTTATCATGGTTCAACAGATGCACCAGCGGTAGATGTTTATGCTCGTAATGTATCAAAAA
>JANMGN010000310.1:0-2390 GCA_031374645.1 Chitinophagales bacterium
TTGTGGATAAACCCACCCCTACGGTGGCGATCGGTTATTGCTGTGATATCCGGTGGTGGGGTGGGTGATTTGGGTTTACAGACCGCCAAAACGTCTTTTTCGCAATAAACCGCAATACGATTTACATCATTTTCTTGCCAATACACACGCCCAACTTCTGAGCCATCGATGTCGTCTTTGGGCGAAGGAAAACCGAAAACTGCACATAATAATTTGAGTGACGTATAATTTTTGCCATCGCCAAATTTCCACATTTCGAGCGTATCGATGAGGTGTTTGGTTTCCCAAGGTTTTTTGCCCGAAATATCCAACATTTTTGGCAAAGGCATTTTGTTTATCAACATTCTACGGCAAATATATGGTATGTCAAATTCTTTCAAATTATGTCCACACATAAAATGCTTCATAGGGTCATTGAAAGGTTTTTGTAGCAATTGACAAAAATCCGTCAAGACTTGTTTTTCATCGTCGCCAGCAAAAGATTTCAAACGAAGCGTCCATTGTCCATCTGCATTTGGTGTTAAAAAACCAACAGAAATACACATAATTTTGCCAAATTCGGCATAAATACCTGCACTTTCATAAACATTTGCGGCTTCTTCGTCCGTAATGGGTTCATCGTATTTTTTCAAAATACTTTTGGATTTGTGTTTCCAAAGTCCTTGAAAAGTTTCGTCGAGTTCCAAATAAGTCGCTTTTTGGCTGACGGTTTCTATGTCGAGAAAAAGTATATTTTGTAAAAGCATATTGTTACTTTTCGTTGTTATTTATGATTTGTTCGCTCACGAGTTCGTAGATTTTTTGATAATCTGGGAATTGTTCGAGGTACGAAATGTGTTTTTCAATTGTGATTAAATCATTGCGTCGTGCTGGGCCTGTTTGCATTGCAGATGGCGGATTGGCTTCGATTTTTGCAGCTGTTTCCCGTATGAGTGGTTTCAAAATATCAAAAGGCAATTGCTCGTGGAGCAAAATTTCTTCTCCAATATGATACAAATGGTTCACAAAATTATTTACAAAAACGGCAGCTACGTGAATTTTTGCACGCTGTTCATCGCTGATATGATAGACTTTTGGCGAAGCGTGCAAAGCGATTTCATGCAACAAAACGCTGTCTTCAATACTCGAAGCGTCTATACAAATTGGGATTTCGTTCCACTCAGGATTTCTTTTTTTAGAAAAAGTTTGCAATGGATAAAACACACCAAAACGCTGCGAATAAGGCGCAAAAACAGAAGATGGAATTGTCCCAGAAGTATGCACAAGTAACTGATTATCAAGTATTTCTGAAAGTTGTTTTGCCAATTTTTCTATCGAAGCGTCACTCACAGAAAGTATATATACATCAGCGTTTTTATCCAATAAATCAAGCGTATCTATTACATTTATATTGTCCCAATTGGTATTTTTTTCGATATGCCTCGTAAAAACTTGATGTATCGTAACACCTGAATTTTGGAAGCGTTTTATCAAATGCGTACCTACATTTCCTGCGCCAAGAATACTTATTTTTTTAGACATCATCACACTTTTTTACTTCAAAAATAATTTTCTAACTCCGACAAAAATAAAAATAAAAGCCGAATATAAGATAAAAAAAGGCAAAATATAATTTGTCAAATTAAAAGTCAATAAAATTGCCATGAGCAAAAGTTGAAATCCCAGTCCGTAAAACGAAACCAATGTCATAAACCAATTGGGAAAAAAACGTATATTAGCGGCTTTTCTGTCAAAAAAATAGATGGTTTTATCAAAAATTTTATACAAAATATTGAAAATAAAAAACATAATATTTACCGTTCTTTGATTTTCGCCTGGAAAAGCAATAGGCGTTTCTGCCTCAAAAATTTTGCTTGTTGTATCTCCACCGACCGAGCTGTTTCTCAAAATCACATAGTAATAATTGTATAAAGTACATTGCAACTGAAAGCAAATAAAAGTAATTACAACCAGCAAAAAAGTTGCATTTGCGACCCAAGCAATCGCTGAAATAAACAAAAAATTGAGGATACTATCGAAAATAGAATCTAAATATCGCCCTGTATAAGAAGGCGTATTTTTCATACGTGCCAGTTCTCCGTCAGCTGCATCAATAACAGATTTTAGGACAAGCAACACCGCTGCCAACATATTAAACTGGTGCAAAATACAGTAAATAGCACCCATTCCGCATATCCCGAAAAGTAACGTTACATGGACGGGCGTAAAACGAGTATCTACGAGTTGTTTTGCAAAAAGTCGAGCGAAAGGTCTTCCGTAATCTGAAACATCAATAAATTTTTCGCTTACTGAAAGTTTGGACATAAAAAATTAAAAAACACATTACACGGACGGATATACGTCCTTTATTTTGTCACAAAAAAGTCCGACAAATATATAAAAATTTAATA
>JANMGN010000061.1:0-2127 GCA_031374645.1 Chitinophagales bacterium
CTGCCCAAAACCTTGTATATCGTACAATTAATCGTTGATAACCAACGGTTTGTGACAAAAAAAATAGTAAAATAAACGCTTGTGAAATATTTTTTACAAAAATAAAAACCGTTTTTTTTTAATAGGATTAATTTGTTTTCATGAAAAAGTATTAATTTTATAAAAAATAAAAATGGCAAAATCATATGCTGTATTTACAGCTAACGACATCAGAGCATTAGGTATTGAAATTATGCAACACTTTTTCAGGGAGAAAAGATGCCCGAAGTTGGATAAGATACTATCTTCGACATCGTTCGCATTTTGAAAAAAGTCAAAAAATTATTTGAAATCAAAATTGGCTATGTCAATAAAAATAATATTTAGCAAAAAAACAGAACTAAAGGATAGTTTTTCTATAAAACAAAAAACCGCTATATTTAAAATATAGCGGTTTTTGTTCTAATCCTAAATAATCCGAAATCACTACTTCGGATTCATAATTCCCATAATATCTTTTACTTCACGGAGCGTTTCTTGCGCACGTTTTCTTATTTCGGCAGACGAAGCTTGAATACTTTCTTTTACTCGTTTTTTATTTTCTTGTATTTCTTCCATACGATTTTTTATAGGTGCAATCAACTCTACTACAGCATCTGCAACTTCGCCTTTTAGCTTACCGTATTGCAACGTACCAGATTGATAATCAGCAATTAACACATCGTGAATTTCTATTTTTTCGCAAGCACGAAGCAGTTCAAATAAGTTTTTCACACCAGCACTCATCGTACCATCGCTTGATGTACCAGTATCCGTAACTGCCGAACGCACTTGTTTTCTGATGCGTTCTTCTTCTCCAAAAATATTGATGTAATGCTTTTCGCCCAAACTTTTTGACATTTTTTTATTAGGATCAGCCAATGACAATAACTTTGGCACGTCCGTAAATAAAGGTTCTGGACAAGTAAAATACTCTTTTTCAAACTGAAAATTAAAACGTTCTGCAATCGTGCGAGAAAGTTCCAAGTGCTGCTGTTGGTCTTTTCCGATAGGCACATAATCTGCACGATAAATCAAAATATCTGCCGCTTGTAGTACAGGATAATAAAATAAACCACCTGTGACGACCGTGCCACTTTCCTTTTCTTCGAGTTGCTCTGTTTTATCTTTAAATTGTGTCATTTGGCTCAAACGACCAAAAGGCGTAACGCAGCCCAATAACCAACACAACTCAGCGTGTTCGGGAATGAGCGATTGTATAAATAAATTTTCGGGTTTTATGCCACACGCCAATAGCTGAAAAGTCATTTTCCACGTATTTTCACGCAATTGCGCTGCTTTGTAAGGCATAGTCATAGAGTGGAAATCCACTACACCATACGAACAATCGTAATCAGCTTGCAAATCTACCCAATTTTTTACTGCTCCAAAATAATTACCCAAATGAATATCGCCCGTAGGCTGTATGCAAGAAAGAACTCTTTTCATATATTTTTATTTTCAAAATGAGTGCAAAGATAAACAAGTAAATTGATAATAAAAATGAAAATAAATTTAAAAAAAATATCCTTTTTTACATTAAAATATTTTTCAAGTTGTACCTTTGCATTCCAAAAGGGAACAATGATAAAAAATAAATCACAATACGTTTTGGTTAGTAGAAAATCAGCTGATTTTTTACCAAAACTGTTATTTATATAATAAAACCTATAAGGCTTATTGGCTTTATAGGTTTTTTTTCGACCTCTCCAAAGGAGAGAAGCAGATAAGGAAGGGACTTTTTTATTTTTTAAAACTAAATTTCAGCTATTCTCTGTACAGCTCCTCTCCTTTGGAGAGGTTGGGAGAGGTTATATTATGCCAAAAGATACATCTATAAAATCCGTTCTCATTATCGGAAGTGGTCCGATAATCATTGGTCAGGCTTGCGAGTTTGACTATTCTGGTTCGCAAGCGTCACGCTCGTTGCGAGAAGAAGGAATTGAGGTAACGCTCATCAATTCCAACCCTGCAACGATTATGACAGACCCTGTCACTGCCGACCACGTTTATTTGATGCCACTTACGGTAGAAAGCATCGAATTTATCCTGAAAGAACGCCAAATTGATGCCGTTTTGCCTACAATGGGTGGACAAACTGCCTTAAAT
>JANMGN010000349.1:0-2137 GCA_031374645.1 Chitinophagales bacterium
GGTCTTCCTGGTAATCCTACGTAAGACCAATCTTTAATGTTTCGATATCTGTGCACTTGTTTTTTTCATCTAAAGCCCATGAATAAATTCATAGGCTACGGGTCGGTCATTGCTACGCAATTTTGATGGCTTTCTTAAAAAAAGCAAAACCGCTGTGCTTTTCAGGTACAGCGGTTTGTGGTGTTTTGCAATAGCTTTGTGCCTTGTGGTGTGTAAGGTCATAAGACCATGCAGAGTGAAAAGGCTGTTTTTAGATGGAACACCACGTAGTGCGAAAAGCAAGTCGAAAAGATTATTTTTTTTTCTTACAAAACTCACCTATCTTCATTTTCGGAATATCAAAATGATAAATTTTTCCCTTTTTGTAGTAAAAATAAACATGATACCAACCTTCTACCATAAAAACAAATTCGGGCTTTGATTTTCTTAGTTTATCAGCAATATTACCAAAAGTTACACCGTTATACCGTTCATTACTACCACTATCATCAAGAGTAAAAGTGCCTATATCTTTTCTGTTTGATTTCATGTATTTATCAAGGTTATCAAGGTTGAATTTTATGCCATTAGAATAACTTCGATATTCACCAACATACTTATTTTTGTAAAAAATTTTTACTTCTATGTGTGAGTATAGACTATCTAAGAAATTAGGTCTATCTAATTTTACAGTTGGTATGACTAAAAAAGTACATTTATTGAGTTCATGTTCAAAAGCACTGTCCTCAATAGACATATCCATTAATTCGATCAATTTTTTTTGAAATTCCTTTGAATTAACTTTTTTGCTTACTTTTGAGTACGAATTATTTTGGTTATTATTTTTGATAGGATCAAACATAAATTTTAATTCATCATTTAACGCAATCTGCGCAAATATCTGCATAGATACCAAAAATAGGATAACACACAGCGTGACTATTTTTTTTGACTTCATAATGTTAATTTCTTCAATATTTAATTCAAAAGGTATTAAATTTATTACCTAATTTTTAACTCTGCTATATGGAAATATATAAATAGTACTCTTCCCCGAAGGAGTATAGTCTGTTTTTAAACCTAAATTAGGATCCATTACTTGAACTTTTATAGATTGTAGGGTTCCACCTCGATAGGTTTCAATAACCCTGTGCAGACTAACAGCGTGTGCCTGTCTGTCAATAATCGCAGGAATATTACTTTGTATAAGGGCTTTAAAAAAAGAAGCATTGTCCACATTCATGAGTTTAATTATATCGCTTGAACCATATCCAGCTGCTATTGCAGCATCTTCTACGGGCATAGGTTCGTTATTAATAAGCCCTAATTTTAATCTTATTAGCGATTTACTAGTTGATATTCCAGTAGTCTTTTCAAAAGATTTTAATGAATTAGGTACACAGTCATTTTCGCCTCTGTATGTCTCAATACCATTTTCAGTAGTTCTATGAGCAGACAGATTTTCTGTGATTTTATTTTCATATTCATAAACTATAGTTTCAATCTTCTTCGCCACACTATGCAGCCCAAGATTCAGCCCAGCACTAATCAGCCCATTTCTTACACCATCTACAAAAGTGCCGCCAGAGATGTGGCTACTGAGACCGCCTACAAGAGCACTCATAGGAAACGAAGCAAGTACGCTTGCTCCTTTTGATAGATTAAAGACGCTTGTCCCCATACTTGTTGTTGTGCTAAAAGCACTACTTACAAATCCAGATATGAAGTTACCACCCTGATTTGCTGATAAGGAACCGCTCAAAAATCCATTAATTCCAGCTTGTAGTGCCCAACTTGACGCACTTGTTGCAAAAATTGCTCCAACACCATATCCAAAGCCACCTTGAAATGCTCCAACAACTGCGCTATGCCCAGCTCCTTTCCAAAAATTTTGCCCATTTTGTAAGTTGCCAATACCGTTCATAACCACACCTATCCCTGCGCCAACACCCATCGCTATTAGCATAGGGTTTTGACCATCAGGGTCAGTAAATTTCAATGGATTATTGTGTGCATAACTGTACCTATTATAACCTTGCGTGCCTGCATCATCGTGTATCAAGTTATCAGGGCTTAACATTCTTCCATTGATAGGGTCGTATAAACGCCCATTCATATTGATAAGCTCGAAGAAGCCTGTATCTAAATCTTGTTGCTC
>JANMGN010000383.1:0-1894 GCA_031374645.1 Chitinophagales bacterium
CATCGGCGCCATCGAAATTACGTGGTCACCGCGTTGCAACAACACATTCATCAGACTAAAATTGGCTTCTCCGGGTGAACTCACGACTATATTTTCCAAGCCAATATGGTCATATTGATTTGAAATTGCCGCCCGTAAAGCTTCACTGCCTCGGGTTTCGGTATAACCCAATTTTAAGTTATTCCACGCTTCTTTTTCTTCCGATGAAGCCAAATTGAGGACATAATCCATCGAAAAGCCGTCGCAATCGGAGCTTGATAAAAGGTATTTTGCAGTGAACTCATGTCGGGCAAAATAACGCTCTATGGCAAAATCTTTTATTTTCATTATTTCTTTTTTCTCGTTGGCACATAAATAAAACCCGTTTCTAAAGCCTGCGCTACTTCAAAAAAAGAGTGTTTATTAGGGTAGTTGTAATTAATTGAAGCACGAAGAAAGTAAAGCGCAGGAATCTTTGTTTTTCTTCTAAAATCATAACCAATGCCCACCGCAAAATTGGGCATTACAGACAATTGGGCTGGTTTGCCTTTGTTGATAACTTGACCTTGCCCGTCCACATCGTATTGGTCATATTTGTAGAAACGTTGGAGAAAGCCCAAACCTAAATAACTTTCCATAGTCAAGCCCATGTTTAGTGTGTAACGCAAGCCAATTCTCGGATTTAAAGAAAATGCCGTAATCTTGTTTGCTACAAAATAGTTGGATAACAACAACGAGCCAATCACATTGTAGTTTTTTGTTGTCGCCAAATAATTTTCAATACCGATTTGATAGCCAGGATTAGAAAACCTATCACTAAAGTAGCCTACCGAGAAACCAAACCGATTTTCGTTGGGTGTGCCATTGGCTGTGGTTGCTTGTGCATGAATTTTTACGTATGCCAAAGCGAAAAGCATGAACGCTAATGTTAATTTTTTCATTATTTAGTTGCATATTTAAAGAGTGAATGAACTATCATACTAAGGTTGGCGGCATCGGTGTTTGTAAAAACAACTACGCCAACTTTTTTATCTTTACTAAAGAACATTTCAGTTGTAGCACCTTGTTCGCCACCGCTGTGACCAACCAATACTTCTCCTTTAAAATTGGAGTATAACAGTCCTGATGCAAACTCTCTGGAACTAACGATAGAAGATTTCTGCTGCATAAAATTTACCGTTTGCGGGTTTAAAATTTTTACACCATTAAAAGAGCCATTATTTATAAGCATCCGTAAAAATTTGGATAAATCAGTCGGTGTTGTTCTTAATCCTCCATTTGGATAATCTGGAAAAGTAAAGTGTGGTTTTGAAGGTGTAATTGTTGGTGCATAAGGAACTGCCAATTCGTTGAGTGGAATATTTTTTAGTCGCCATTCGGTTTTTGTCATGCCCAATGGTGTAAAAATATTTTGCTTACAATACGCATCAAAAGGCTGTTTTGCTAACCTTTCAACCACATAACCCAATAGTGCGCTTCCTATATTTGAGTAATTTCCTGTACTGCCTGGCTCTTGATTGTAAAAATTTTTAGCACTATAAAACTGCTTATTTGCATCGAACATGTCTTGCAAAAAGATACCTAAAGGTATTGGACAGTCTTCATTCCAACAAAAATGGTCAAACGAAGCAATATACTCATCTGAAATACTGCTCGTATGATTTAATAACATTCGGGCTGTAATCGGCGTATTGGCATAATTTGGATTTCTTACCTGAAAGGGTAGGTACTTATTTATATCAGCATCTAAATCTAAAACATTTTTGTCTGTTAACATTAATGCCGCAACTGCCGTTACAGACTTTGAAATACTTGCAATCAAAAACCTTGTTTCAGGTGTTGCAATCGTATTGGCTGATTTATTGGCTTCGCCTAAAGCACCTGCC
Source organism: Chitinophagales bacterium (assembly GCA_031374645.1). Taxonomy (GTDB): domain Bacteria; phylum Bacteroidota; class Bacteroidia; order Chitinophagales; family Saprospiraceae; genus CANHEE01. Next base: position 1,866 of record JANMGN010000383.1, read on the forward strand.
CAAACAATGCTATCGCTTTTGACAACGCA
>JANMGN010000423.1:0-6507 GCA_031374645.1 Chitinophagales bacterium
GTTATTTATCACTTTTTTCACAACGACAAAATAACATAAACCAAATTTTAACGCCTACTTAGAAATATTAGTGCAAAATAAGTATATTTTTTAACATATATAGTTGCGATTAGCATAATTTTTCATAAAAATTAAGTTAAAAAAAGGAATTCAATTAAAAAAAAAGAAAAGGAAAAATTTTTTTTATAAAAAAAGCATAACTTTGTTGTAAAATAATATTCAATGACCACAACTGCTTCAATACTACCCAAACCGTCCGCTACAATTCCGAAGCGTTATACTTTGCAAGAGTACCTTGCAAAGGAAGAACGTGCGTTGCACAAACACGAATTTCACAACGGAAAAATTATTGCTAAACCAAGTGCCAAATTAAGACACAACGAAATAGCTACCAACACTACTTTTGCACTCAAAGTAATGGTAAAAGGCTTAAGTCAAAAATTTCGGGTGATTAATAGTGACCAAAAAATCTATATTCCACAAGTAGATAAAGCACTCTACGGTGATGCCCTTGTGATTTGTGAAACACCTGAGTTTTGGAATGGAAGAGAGGACTTATTGCTCAATCCGCTTGTTATAGTTGAAGTTGCTTCTGGTTCTACTCGTGATTATGATAGGGGAGAAAAATTCATGTCTTATCGTTTAATTCCCTCTTTTCAAGAATATATTTTGATAGAACAAAATAAACCAAGCGTAGAAAGTTGGTTTCGCAGCAAGCCAAATACCTGGGAAATTGAAGAATCTACTGGCATTGATGCTTCGCTTACACTTCGTTCTATTGGCATAAGTATCTCATTAGAAGACATTTATGAAAATATTGAATTTTAGCTCTTGCCTTTAAAATAGTCCGTTTTTAGTAAAAATAAAAAAGCCTAAATTTTTCATTGTGAAAAACTTAGGCTTTTATTCATTTATACATTTTGTATTTCCATTAATTATTTGGACTAAATTTAGCCCACCTATTTAAAAAGGACAACCAAAACATTTATCAACTTTTGCACTGTTGTTCGGTGTAGAAAGAATTGGATTTTCTGCGCAACCTTTGCAACCCAATACTTTAAATTCTGTACGACGGTTCATTTGGTGTTCTTCTTCGCTACATGGAACATCGTTTTTACAAGAGTTCACATTCATCGTTTCGCCGTAGCCCATCGCTACCAAACGCTCTTTATCAACACCTTTTTTTATCAACCAACGTACCACTGATTCTGCACGACGCTGTGATAAACGGTTATTGTAACCGTTAGAACCACGTGAATCTGTATGCGAACCAATTTCTATGATATGTGTAGGATTATCTTGCATCAATTTCAACAATTTATCCAACTCTGGTGTAGCTTCCTCACGTAAGTAAGACTGGTCAAAATCATAATAAATATGCAACAAATAAGCCACAGCATTTGAACTACTTGGGCCTGGCGATACGGGGAATACGCCCGAAGGAGCTTTCTCAATCGTACCGTTTTTGATTACATAGTCATTCGTTTTTCCATTGTATGGTTTTCCACCTTTATTTTCATACAAACCTGTTTTTTCATTGTATTTCGCTGGGCCGATATTTTTCGGATACGGCGTGTAAGCTGGAGCTGGCGTTCCTGGGTCAGTAGTCACTACAGAATTTCCTGGATTAGATGGTGGCTGTGCAACCGTTGGCTGCAAATTCACACTTGTAATAATCGTAGAATCCTTATCAATTCCTTTTGTGCAAAGACTATCTACCGAGTTGGTAAAAAAGTCATTTTTCATCGCTGTTATTTTATAACAACAGTCACGCTCCAAAGGAAATTTGTAACGTCCACTTGCATCAGTAGTCAAGGTATCAGGTGTTTTTTGGTCGCAATCGTTGGTCAAAAGCACTTTTGCGCCTTCCAACGGCAAGTTCGTAGAAGCATTGTAAACTACGCCTTCGAGTGCATATTTGTACTCATGATTAAGCGGAATTTCTACCAACACCTTATCTACACCGCCTTTTGAGCTACCTTCCATTGAGTTAGAAATGTACGTTTCTTTTGAAGCAGAAAAAATACATTCTGTTTCCATACGCATATCCAAACTTACGTAACCATCTTTACCTGTTTTGTATTTCACACCGCTACAACTGTCAATAACAGTCGCATTTTCGATTGGTAATTTTGTCGTTTTATCAAAAACATAGATTTTTGCAGGTATAGCCAATTTACGGAAACTATAAATATCATCACGTCCGCTTCCGCCTGGTCTATCTGATGTAAAATAACCAAACTTACCATCTTCTTTGATTGCTAAACCAAAATCATCGTATTTACTATTGATAGGAAAACCCAAATTGGTAGGCTCTGTCCACTCATTATTTTCTGCTGCCTCAATATAGTACAAATCTAAACCTCCAAGACCAACTTGACTATCAGACGAAAAATAAAAACGTCCTTGTTCGCTCATGTAAGGAAAAATCTCATGACCTTCCGTATTGATTTTTGGTCCAAGATTCATGGGTGGGCCCCATTTATTGCCTTCTTTTTCAGAAACATAAATGTCCATACCACCAAATCCGCCTGGCATATCAGAAGCAAAATACAATTTATTGCCATCAGGAGAAATAGAAGGATGCGCTGTATTGTATTCGTCGCTATTGAAAGGAAGCTCTGAAACATCGCTCCAACCTCCGCTACCAGAAGCACTTGCACTGTATATTTTTAATTTTTTGATATTTTCATCATCAGCACCACTTTTATTATTTTTAGTATAATAAATGCTTTTGCCATCTTTTGCAAAAGAAACAGCCGCATCGTGGTATTTTGAATTTAATGCACTCGAAAATTTAGAAGGTTTTCCATAAGTAAACTTATAATCCTCTACTTTTCCAGCTTTTTTTGCATCAACTTGAAAAAGTTCGTTGAAAGGATTACCCGTCCAAGTATGGTCACGTTTTGTCATTGCGCCCTTGTCACGGTCAGAAGCAAAAATAACCTTATCGCCAAAAATAGCTGGACTAAAATCATCTAAATTAGAGTTAAAATCCATGTGCTTTATTTCGTACAAAGCAGCACTTTTGGTCATCAATTCATTTTCATAATCGCAAGCCTTGTTCAAAAATTGTCCACGGACATCTTCTGGTGCAGCTTGTGTAAACTGATTGTACCACTCCCGAGCTTGCTCGCACTTACCATTGCGTTGCAATGATTCGCCATAGTAAAGTTTGTGAATAGGCTCTGCTTGAGGCGTACGAACGACTTGCGCATACCAATATTCCGCATTTTCCCAATCGTTTACTTTACGGTAACATTCCGCCAAGGCAATTTTGCCTTCTGCGTTGTCGTCTTTTTCCAACATTTGGGTCAATAGCACTATCGCAGGTTTGTACGATAAGTCTTTCATAAGTTGCTTTGCACGTTTGAGTTTTGCTGTTTGTGCAAAACCAATGCTAACCGTTAGTATCAAAGCGAATGATAATATGCTTCTAATTATTCTCATAGTGAAGAATTTTTATACGTAAAAAATTTTTACACAATATTACTTTTTTTATTTCCCTAAAAATGTTTTTGATAGAAAATACCTCAAAAAAAGCGTATTGCGCCAAAACTTTTGCTTAAAATTGTGTTTAAGCAATGCTTTATTAGTGATGTGCAAAAAATTTGCCAATTATGACAAAAATTAATAATATGTTTGTATTTTTAAACTGTACGGGCTTTTTCACGCTGTACGTTGGTGTTTTACCACGCACACGTAAATTGCCTGTTAACTTTGGCAGAGTTTAAAACCCTGCCAAGGTTAAGCATTTCCTATCCGTAAATAGTTATATTTTTTTAGAAATAACGTGGTGTTACTACTTTCTTTACACGGTAATCGAAGTCGTAACCTACGAAAAGCTCAAATGAGCCTGTACCTGCTTTTTGTAATTTTGTCAAAGGATAATCGTAAGCAGTACCTATGCGAAGACCACTTTTCAAATAATAAGCTGCAAATGCGTTCACAGAAGAAAGCGCACTCAAACCTTTTGCTTGATCAGCTGCTCCACGAAGCGATGCTCCTAACCAGAGTTGTTGGTAGAAAAACATAGATAAATCAATGTCATAAGAAGTTGGCGCTGCATAGTTGTTGTAAAACTTAGCTTTGTTGAATTTGCTCAACAAACCTGCATTGCGTACCATGATTGACGGTTTGAATATCAAAGCATCTCCGTTCAAAGGAATTGCAGTACCTACCGTAAAAAATGCGTGACGTACCTGACGTGCATTTTGAGTAATACCTTTTACTCTCAAATCCCACTCAATAAGTTTAGGAACACCAATACCAATATAGAATTTTTTCTCTTTTGAAAAATAAATTCCGGTACCGAAGTTAGGCAAAAACTTGCTAAAATCTGTATCTAAGGACAAATCTCCTGATGTTTCAGAAGTGATTTTAGTGTGGTCATAAGAGTAATATTCTCCACCACCTTGCAAACCAATGGCTAATTTATATTTACCCATAGGAATACGGTAAGCATAGCTTATGTTTGCACCCAAGGTATTTGTTGGTCCGATTATGTCGTTTACCAAGTTTAAACCTACGCCTACACGGTCATTTTTGAGTGGTGTGTGCATAGTAAGGGATTGGGTCTGAGGCGTAGCTCTTCCGCCAAAACCGAACCATTGTGTACGGTGAAGTAAACCAAGTGACAAGTGATCCTCAGCTCCTGCATAGGCTGGATTGAAAGTCAAACTTGAAAACATATATTTTGTGAACATAGGGTCTTGCTGACCGTAAACATTCATGGCTATAAATAAGCCTAAAATTGCTGTACATATTTTTTTCATGTATCTGCTATGATTAATGGTGAAAATTTGATTTTTAAAAATTGAAAATAACATTTTTGTTTTTACTTAATTGCGTAAGTAAAGTTGTGCATCTTCAAGCGTTTCACTTATAAATTTTAATTTTTATAAACAAAAATATAATAAGCTGGAAATGAATAATTAAAAACTGGAAATCAGGTAGAGTTTTTAATTAAGTAGTTGGGCTAAAATAAACACTGTTATTTTCTCAGGCGATTATCCAAAATTGTAAATAACTTCCTTATGGTCAGTTATTTACATTTTTGGATAACGCCAAAATAACAGCGTCTATTTCTTAACGCCTACATATTCATTTTCAACAGTAAGTAATTTTATTAACGTCGGATTTGTAAGTATCCTTGTTTTATTGTTTTGTCAGGCAAACAAAGTACGTACCAATATGTACCATCTGGGAGTTGCTGACCTCCGTTCCATGTACCATCAAATGTATTGTCGTAATCTGCTTTCTTGTATATTTCGTTGCCCCAACGGTTATAAATAACCAATATGTTGCCTTTCAATATAGGATTACCAATCCCTCTTATGGTAAATACATCATTTAGACCATCTCCATTCGGAGAGAAACCTGTATAAACAATCAATGTTTTTGAAGTATCGCCGCACTCTATATTAATAAATACATCTGCGGTATCGCATTTTGTACCTACACATATCTGGTAAGTGAACGTATCTTTTCCGCAGAAACCAAAGTTCGGCATATAAGTAGCCACGCCTTTCACTACGGAAGTTACTACCCCATTGTTTGGTCCTTTGCCACCATTCGCCTTAGGTATTACTTTTATGATTATCTTAGAAGAATCTGCTGGATTGAACATATCGTTTTTGAGGATACTAATCGGAATTATTTTGTCCTGCGGCCCAGTTCCTGCATCATCAAAAGCTATTAGTTTTACGGTATCTTTTGGTACAACTGTGACAATCATTGTAGTCGTATCTGAAATACCAAAAATATCTTTTATCGAGATACAAACAGTATCAGTTCCTACTTTTAATCCTGTAAACTTCACACAATTTGTAATCGGGTCAATTTCTACTTTTGTATATTGACCTGATTTGGTTGGGCAAAAGTTAATTAGAGTATCTATTTTTGCAGCATCTATTTCTTTTAGGTCAGGACAGATTATCACAACCTCTCCTACTTCTATTGTATCTTTTAGGAGGCTTGGCTTTGGATTGCGAACCGTCACTATAATTTTTATAGTGTCTGATTTTCCATTTTTACCTTTTATTACCCAACAAGATGTATCTGTACCTATTTCTGCACCTGTATAGTTAATAGTTATACCTGGTGTACCATTGATTGTGGTACATATCCCTTTCGGATTGTAGCTAAATACAACTTTTTCGCCTGATTTTTTAGCACAAATATTAAACACCGTATCTACTGGACTAAGATTTAATACACCTGGATCGATGCAGTACGTGTCTGTTTGGAACACTACTACCGTATCAAATACGATTTTAGGCTGCGGTATTAAAGGTAAAACCTTGATAAAGAAAGTCGCTGTATCTCTGTTACCTAATTTGTCTTTTATTAAGAAACAAGCTGTATCTTTTCCTGGTACAAGTCCAGAAACTGAGATAGCATAACCACTTTTACAATTTCCTACACCACCTAAAACAGCAAATGTAACATTTGGATTTGTCTTTTTAGGGCAATAATTTATTACAGAATCTATACCTCCGTCAAAAT
>JANMGN010000441.1:0-2365 GCA_031374645.1 Chitinophagales bacterium
TTGGTGGCGAAGGCAATGGTGGAATTATTTATCCTGAGTTGCATTACGGACGTGATTCTATGGTCGGAGCAGCCTTGTTTTTGTCGCTTTTGGCTACTTCTAACCAAAGATGTTCTTATTTGCGTCGTTCTTATCCTAACTATTTTATTTCTAAAAACAAAATAACGCTTGACGAAACGGTTGATTTGGACAAAATTTTTGAAAAACTACAAGAAAAGTACAAAAAGCAAAAATTGACAACTATTGATGGTTTGAAAATAGAATTTGACAACGATTGGATTCATCTTCGTCGCTCGAATACAGAGCCGATTATCAGAATTTATGCAGAATCACAAACCGAAACTATTGCAAATAACCTGGCAATGAAAATAAAGCAAGATATTTCAGATTTATTGAAATAAATCAGCTTATTATCAAAAAAAAATCCTAATTTTTCATGATTGAAAAATTAGGATTTTTTTTAGCTCTTGAATTATTTGTGTCTTTTTTCATATTCTAAAAAACGTGTAAATGGCATTTTTGTAGAGTAGCCATAGGCATAATATTTTACGTAAGATGCAAATTGTTTTGGGTCTTTGTAATCAGGAATAGAACCTATGGTATCCATGTTTTCGTCTAAGAAAACGCAACTCGGAAAACTCAAAGTACCGTTTGTGAGCGTCATAGCGAACTCATGTAAACAAACACCGTTATCACATTTTAGTGTTAGTTTTTTTCCATTGTATTGCAAATCTTTCTTGGAGCGTGCATCTAATTTGACAGGATAAAAATTATTATTTACCAAATCTACAACATCGGGTGCTATAAAAGTAGTCAGGTCCATATTCTTACAAGGCGTACAGCCCTCTGTAAAAATATGAATCAGTATCTTATGCGGCTGCCCTTTACTTTTTTCTACCGCTTGCTCCCAACTCATCCAATTGATGTTAGCTTGTCGTTGCGCAGCGCTTTGCGAAAGTAGGCTAATCCCGAAAAAAAATAGTAGGTAAAATTTTAAATTCATAACACGTGGTTGATTTTTCAATACAAATGTAACGTGTTTGCATGTATAATATCAAGTTTTTTCAAGGCTTTAAAAAAACATTAACTTTATATAAGACCTTTTTTAATATTTAAAAAACATTTACATATATTTTTAATATATCTGAATTTATTTTAATGTGTTTTTTTAATTTTGCAAAATTTAACTGAGGCGCAACAATTCCATTGCCAAGATGGACATTGGTATTAAAAACTCTTGCTTCGTCCCACAAATGTTCGTCTATGAAATGCTGCAAGGTCGCTGCACCGCCTTCTACAATTATTTTCCCGATATTTTTTTCATAAAGTGACTGTAAAAAAGTTGCTAAGAAGTTTTCATCAAAAATAGCTTTTTCAAAAATAATATTGTCTTGAACGAAATCAGAAGATAAATTAGGGATTATTGTCGTAGCGGAATTATCATAGATGTAGTGGTTTGTAGGTGTTTCTAAGTTTTTATCTATCAAAATTCGGATAGGATTTTTACCGAAATACAAACGATTTGTAAGCTGCGGATTATCAATGATTGCCGTATTTTTTCCTACTAAAATAGCATCGGCCTCTTTTCTCCAACGATGTACCAAACGCTTAGAAAAAGAATTGCTCAGCCAGATTTGTTCGTTTGGTTTTCCTAAAAAACCATCTCTACTTTGAGCGTATTTTAAAATGATATACGGGCGTTTTTTTGATATATTTATCATGAAGGGCCGAATCAGTTCTTGTCCTTTTTCTTCTAAAATGCCTGTCACAACATTTACCCCTTTTTCACGCAGTAATTTGACACTTTGTCCAGCTACTTTTGGATTTAAATCGTTACAGCTTATAACTACTTTTTTGATATTATGCTCTAAAATTAGTTGAACACAAGGTGGTGTTTTTCCAAAATGAAAGCAGGGTTCGAGCGTGACGTACAAGGTTGATTTTGCTATTAAATGCTTGTTTTCTTCCTTGATACTCTTGATTGCATTGACTTCTGCATGAGCATCGCCAAAACGCTCGTGTGCGCCTTCTCCGATGATTTTTCCTTCGTATTCTAATAGCGCACCGACCATAGGATTTGTCTTGACATCAGCTGCAAAAATATCAGCTAAATCAAAACAACGTGACATGAATTTTTCGCTTATTACCATGTAAATATATTGTTTTTATCTTTTATCCGTACTCAAAAAAAAAAAAAATAGAAATTATATTGTTATTTTAAAAAAAATTTGTAAACAAAATTTTTTGTAAATACATTTGTATGAAATAACCAAAATAGTATATAGAAAATAACCCAAAGCAACATTTTTATTCTATTGAACAATAGTAGAAAAGAATATTTAGTTGACTAAATTTAAAATCAAAT
>JANMGN010000446.1:0-2164 GCA_031374645.1 Chitinophagales bacterium
ATTTTGACCTCGTAATTTGTGCTGACGGTATTCGCTCAAGCACACGTAATTTAATTTTTGGAAATGAACCAGAAGTCCATCCTTTAAATTTATATATTACTTATTTTACCATTCCCAAAGGCTCAACCGATAGCAATTGGGCGAGATGGTACAATGCTCCAAACGAAAGAGTTGTTTTTATCCGACCTGATAACGAGGGAACGACACGTGCTTCTTTTTCCTTTATTTCAAAACCAAACGGCTTCGAAAGATTGCAATTATCAGAACAAAAGGCAATTTTAAAAGAAAAATTTGCAGATGCGGGCTGGGAATCCAAAAGACTTTTAAAAGAGTTGGAGCATAATAAAGATGTTTATTTTGATAGTATTAGTCAAGTAAAAGCTCCAAAATGGTCTATCGGACGCTGCGCTATGACTGGCGATGCCGCTTTTTGTCCTTCGCCGCTGAGTGGTATGGGCGCAAGCCTTTCTATGGTCGGTGCGTATGTCCTTGCAGGCGAGCTTTCAAGACATGAAAAGCACGAAAACGCTTTTGCTGCTTACGAAAAACTGTTACGACCTTACGTAAATGAAGTGCAAAAACTACCACCAGGTGTACCCTATTTGGCTCATCCAAAAACAAAATTAGGTATTTTCTTTTTACATACTGTTCTCAATGTAATCTTTAGTAATTTTATTAAAAAAATAGCAAAATTATTTAGTGGCAAAGACAAATCACCTTACGACGATACGATTATTTTACCCGATTATTAAATTTTAGAAAAATAGCCGCTTTACAAAACATAACTTGTAAAGCGGCTATTTTTTCTTGACAATCGAGTGATTATTTACTTGTTACCACTTTAGTTTTTTACGAAATAAAATACGTATGTTTGTGTTTAAAATAATGCTATTGAAAATGAAATACATAAAAATCATACTATTTAATATGTTGTTTATCAATATTTTAAATGCACAAATATCAAATTTTGATACTGGAACTGATGGTTGGAAAGTAGAAGGAGATGCTCAAAATTTGACTGCATTACCAGCCTATAAAACTACGGGAGGAAATCCTGGCGGCTACGCTTTTTCAAAAGACGATGCCACAGGCGGCGTTTGGTACTGGACTGCTCCTCAAAAATACTTGGGAAACAAGTGCAATGCCTACGGTAAAAGGTTTAGTTTTGACCTCCTTACAAGCGATATTTCTCAACAATTTGACCAAACAGACATCATTATTGCAGGTGCATCTGGTATTTTATACTACGATACGCCTTACAATCCAGGATTGACTTGGACAAAATACAGCCTAAAATTAGATGAAACCGACAATTGGAAATACAATTCTATTTCTGGACAAAAGCCTACAAAAGCACAATTTCAACAAGTTTTGGCAAATGTTACGGCTATAAAAATGAGAGGAGAATACAAAGTTGGTCCTGATGAAGGCGGTTTGGACAATGTCGTTTTGGAAGGCGAAGTTACTTTTTTGCTCGATGCAAACCAAAGTTCACAACCAAAAATGTATGGAGATTTCAATACAGATACGATTTGCGGTAGAGATGTTGTTTCATTGCCTTTGTGCGACGAAGATTTGTCCTTTAATTATGTAGGAACTGTGCCAAAAGAACTCACTATTTATTTTATTTTTCCGACCGTTTCTGGCACTGAAAAACTTATAAAATACACCGCTACACCCAATATTACAGCAAATATACAAGGAAATGCTGTGGTTGCAAATACAAGTAAGGTAACAGATAGTACAGAAATAAAAACGTTTATCAAATCACTTCGATTAGAATTTGACCCAAAAATACTACCACAAAGATTCAATATTGCTATCGCACTAAAATTGGCAATTTGCAGTATTGGGCGAGAAATTTCGATTGTTAATATCAAAAAACGCTTTGATGGTTTGCAAAAAGATACCTCACTTTGCGACAACTCAAAAGGTATTTATTTAGATAGTATTTTAAACAGCAATATCAAGGGAAGTTGGTCGCCTGCGACAAAAAAAATTGCTTATTTTGACCCGAAAATAGACAAGGCTAATACGTTTTTTTATACCATAAAAGAAATCGATAAATGCCCTGCCGACAGTGCAAAAGTAAAAATAAATACCATCAATTTACCTAAAAATTTCCTTGGAAAAGACTTTTCAATTTGTAAAGATTCCGCCGTTC
>JANMGN010000472.1:0-3585 GCA_031374645.1 Chitinophagales bacterium
GGTATTGTAAGGAAGGTCTGCCCGCAATATCATAGGTAGAAGTTCCTTGTATAATATTATTGGCAATATTTAGGGCAGAATAAGCCTCTTTGATTGTCTGTTTCTCTCTGCCCAGACCATCTACCAATTGCTTAGTAATTAACTTCACATCACCCATTGGCTCTTTGAAAGTCACCGTAGAACGTACAAAGTTAGAGATATTTACGCCATAATTATACTGAATGTCAGTAGTGACATTGGGATTGAGTCCGTTTGCCATATCAGAAAACTTACCTTCGATTTTAGAAGAACGCATGAGTGGGTCATAATAAAATTTTGTTTTTTGTCCGTTTTCATCTGTAATAATTTCTAAAAGTCTTTTTGCATTATAAATGTATGACGACGTTAATTTATTAATCCCACTACCCATTTCTTTCTTTTGGAGTAACCCGTTATTCCAAGTGTATAAATCAGAAACAGAGAATCCGTCTTGTGTTGTTTTTTTAGGTCTTCCTTCCGTATCGTATTCATCAATAGTAGTATTCAAAGCAAGGCTATTGTCTGTTTTGATGCTACTAAATTTATATGGTAGGAACTGGTTCATTCCAAAAGTTTTATATTCTATCACTTCACCTTTCTTCTTAGAGTCGTTTCCAAAAGAACTCTCTACTTGAAGAGGCACACCAATCATGAATTTATTGATAAATGTACTCTTAGCACTAAAATTAGGATGTAAAGCAGGAATATCTTGAGCATAATAAATTTTTGTACGATAAGTTTTATTATCACTATTCACAAAGTTAATTTCTATTGGATTGTGATGCGAACCTGCGGTAGTATTGTAAGCGTAATTTGCTTCCTTTTTTACACCTTGCATTATATTATTTGCATCTTGCAAATAAGTAGTAGATATTGTTTTCACAATACGCTTGTCTCCAATGGTAATAAAGTATTTTGCCATTGCGTTGTCAATGGTCTCCGAAGCAAAGGGATTTTCTACTTTTCCCATACTTTGAGCATCAGCCGAAATTTTTAGGGCTGGTACTTTCCATATATTTTTTAAATCATAGGTATTCTCTTCTTTCATTACGAGTGTACCATTTTCGTCATAATATTCCTTAGAAAGGGGTAACCCTCTTGTCCAGTCTAAATTTGGCTTGGGTGCAAATGGATATAAATCGTCTGTATAACTTGCAGGCGGTGTTAAAATAAAATAAGGTATGGTTTTTACAATTTGCTCATTAGCATTGTAGGTATATGAAGCTGTACTCGTTTCAGTATAAGTATTTTTTCCGTACGAAGCAGGAATATTAAATGTATGTATAACTTTACCTGCTGTTGTAGTTTTTTCTGTTACTTTTTCATATATGATATTATTTTGATTAAGATTGCTACTCGAAGTTATTAGCAGAGATTTTCTCAACTTTTCTTCATCTGAACAGCTGCCACAAGCCACTGTCAATCTATTACCTTTAGCAAAAAGAGGCAAATCTATGATTCTACCACTTGTAGAATTTACACCTAACACATCAGTCATTGTATATTCATAACTTTTTTCAACACCTTCTGAGTTTTTTATTTTTTTTACTCGTAATCCACCACCTTTTTTAATTCTTTGAGCATTAGTAGAGCCGTACGACCAGTAAAAATCATTAGGTTCATATTCAAAACTAATCGAGCCTTTTGTAGGATAATCAATTCTTCCTAATATTCCAGCCTTTAAAAATGGAGTGTTAAGTGACTCATCTGGACTTCTGTCATGTACCCCATAAGGTGTAAAAGGAAAAAAAACGCTTGATTCATTAAAGGTATTTTCTCTTTTGAATGAAGAAAACATTGTTTTATGGTTGCTAACACTCAAAGGGTCAGATTTGTAAATATATACTTGTGGTAAAAGTGTATTTGACTTATCTCCATTGTAAAAGCCCCAGTAATCCTGATGTGGAGAATGGCGAGGTGGTAACGGTTGTTCAAAATAAGTAAAACTGTGTGGTTCAACTTTAGTAGTATTGTCGTCCCCAATTTCTTGAACAGAATTTAATCTCAATCGCTCTCTGTGTGCTGCTAAATAAGCGGGCGGATTAGCAGGAAGTGTTAAAGTTGTTTTTGAGAAATAATCAAAGTTTAGGGCAAACTTTTTAGCAATCAATGAGTTGGAGTTATTATTAATCTTCCATACAATTTCGCTTATTGCTTTGCTTTTTTTATAATTTGTCGCCATTAATTCAACAATTCTTGGAGGATAATATAAATCCAGACGGTCTGACGCTGAGGTATTAAACTCGACAAAGCCAGTAGGATTTGCAGTTGCAGAAGTGCCATCAGTTGCAAAATAATTAATCTTTTTAATTCTTTTTGCTAAATTTAAAGTAATATTTGAAGAAATTGTTATTTTTGATTCATTCCCTGCATTAAAAGATTGTGAAATTTGGCTGTGATCCATAATTATTTCATCTTCATATTCTAATTTGTATTCAACCTGCCCCATATCATTTTCTATTTTAGAAAGATGCCATGCTGATACAGCCGCTCTATTGGGTTCATTTTCTAAAACTTGTGTTGTATAGGCACGAGTATTTCTTACAAGAGGGTTTATTTCGCTTATATGAGCAAATGAGTTTAAATCACCATTTAGACTTTGCCCAGCATTATCTGTAATACTCACTTCTTTTTCTTCAAAGTAATATTTGTAGCCATTAGGAGTTGTTATGACAAATGAATTGATAAAGCCATTAAACATTGAATTTTTTATCGGGCTTAAATTTTTTCCAGTCATCACATTCCCATTTTGATTAATAGTATATTTTATATCAAAGTCTTGGTCATTCAATACTTTAAACTTACCGTCAGCAAATATAAACTGCCCGCTGTAGCTTCCAAAGTTAAAATTAAATACATCTGGTTCGGTATCATAGACCCTTGGGATTGGTTTAAATTTATATAAATTATACAATGTTACATTAGGGTCAACAGTAGGTTTATTTTCTCTGATAATCATTTCAGATGTTGGAATAGTGCTACCGATTGGAGGAGTTGGAAATGTAGTTGTAGTACTAAAAATCAGAATAGGTTTAGCATTACCGAACAATAACTCATGGTTACTCTCTGATAAGTCAGTAGTACTACTAATATTTGAGTTTGCAATTGTGTTCACAAGGCTTTGATTTCCCATAAAGCCAATATTATTCTTATTCACTGTAATTTTAGAATAGGTACTTGAGACATCACAAAGAGGAATAAAGTTAGTGCCGCTATTAGCCCCAGAAGGACAAGTTGTTACTGGTGCGTATAAATACGCACTAGAAACTGCAAAGTTAATTTGAGTATCTATATTATGAGCATCATCAGGCTGATCTCTAACTTCACGTGTTATAGCACCACCAGCATTCAAACTCCAACCCATGCCAACATTAGAGGCAATCTGTCCTACTTTAATGCCTGACGCATGATAATCCAATGAAATAGGAAAAGGTATTTTGTTTGCAGAAAGACTAAACAAAGGAATACTAATCGATGGAACTCCAGTATGTAAACTAACTGGTGTAGAACCATACTGACCTAATGCAGCAGCAGTTGGCGAAGTAGGAATAAGACCTTTTAACTTAG
>JANMGN010000473.1:0-2612 GCA_031374645.1 Chitinophagales bacterium
GGTCTTCAATACCTCACGGGTTTATAGAGTGCAATAAATCTATTCCGCCAAAATCATGGATGAACCACAATTATTTAGATTTTGTGAAACTTTTTTTTCAAGTTAAACGTTTTAATATTATTAAAAATAAACATATATTTCAATAAGTTAAAATTCAATTTACATGAAAAAAATACTCTTATTTTTCACTGCGATGTCTATTTTGTGTATCAACGTACAAGCACAAGCCGTAGCAACAGAAGATACAGAACATACGCAAGAAAACAGTAAAGGAGAAAAAATGAAGGCTCTTTTGGGACTTAGCGACGAGCAATTGGTTAAATTTAGAGAAGTCGTTTTGGAGCGTAGAAATGCAATAAAAGCAGTAAAAGATGACGCAACTTTGAACGAAGCTACCAAAGAAGCAAAAATAAAAACCATTAACGATGCCCGAGAAGCAAAGTTCAAAACTATTTTTAGTATAGAGCAATTCACTAAATGGTTAGCACATAATAATGCCAAAAAGAAAGATTAAATACACAGTATCTCACAAAAAAGCTAAATTACACGTGTAATTTAGCTTTTTTTATTTTATCAAACCACTCAATAAAATCGTAACTACATCATTTTGTAGATTTTTACTCGAAATTTTACGCTCAGGTTTGTACCAAATTTCCAACCAACGCACTGCCGAAAGCAAAGTGTAAAGCCCAATATTAGGGTCAATTTCTTTTAATTCTTTATTCGCAATCCCTTGCTCAATAATAGCTAAAAAACGCAGCTCATAACTTCTTCTAACTACTTGAAAATCAGATAAATATGGCTCAGAAAGATGCTTGTATTCATTATTACAAACAAAAACTTCTTCTTTGCAATCTGTAATCATGGAGATATGTAAACGCAACAAAGCCTTGATTTTTTCAACCGCAGATTTTTCATTTTGCTCTATTAACTCCAATTGAACAACATATTTTTGAGCCGTTACGAAGCAAATTTCTTTCAAAATTTCTTCTTTTGACTTGATATGATTGTACAAACTCGCTGCTTCCAACCCGATACGCTCCGCCAAGTCACGCATGCTCGCTGCACCGTAACCTTTTGCCTTGAACAACAAAGCCGCTTCTTTAATAATTTCTTCCCTACGTGTCATAAAATATTAATCAAACTAATGCTTAAAAACCAAAACATTGACTACTTCAATCAAAATCAGAATAATTACAATCCATTCTAACTTCAAATTTTCGCTATGCTGCAAAATTTCGGTAAATAATTTCAAGTTATCTTCTACAATTTGCAAACGATAATCCAAATCTTTAAAGCGTGAATGAGTATCAAAATTTGCTTTCAGTTTCGTGTTCAAATATGCCAAACTATCGTCTTCCCAAGCCGAAGCAGGGTCATCGACAATATAAAGGTTATCGACAATACTATTTTTTACATTTAGAACTTTACCTATAAATTTCAAGAGATTTTTTCTTGAAATACTAAATTTACCGTTTGCTTCGAGTTCAGAAATATGTTTTTTGGTAGAAGTAAGCATCAAATCTGTCAAATTTTCGTAATACTCCAACGCTACCGATTGCCCAACATTTAACATTGCAATTTGCACTGCCTCCACTGGAAAATCGTGAGGAAAAGTAACATTATGATTTTTTACCAAATATTTTTTAGAATGATCATCTAAAACAATCGAATAATCTTCAAAAATATCTTGTGACAAAGGGTTTTCTGCGTAGGCTTTTACAAAACGTAAAAACTCACTTTTAGCAACCTCATCATAGTTACAAAAAACAATTATACCGTAATTTAAAACATATATATGACGCTGACTATCAGCAAAATAATAAAATAACTCAGAATTATTACCAGCGTAAGCCTCTGCAGTAAAATCTGAACGTAGCTTACGAATATTGAAAGATTCTGCTACTTGAAACGCTTGTATTTTTAAGGTACTGATACTCATAATTCGTTTAAATTTTTAAACAAAAAACAAAAGTAGTGTTTTTTTTACTAAAATCACAATAAAAACCTTTCATAGATACAAAAAATAATTAGATTATTTTTATTTTTGTTTTGAAAGCTAAAAAACAATTGTATCTTCGCACTCTGAATTAAAGATTTAGAAAACGGCGTATAGCTCAGTTGGTTAGAGCACTGCCTCGACATGGCAGGGGTCGTAGGTTCGAATCCTACTACTCCGACAAAAATAAAATACAAACACTTGATAATCAATCGATTATCAAGTGTTTTTTTATTTATATATTTAAACATTAAAAATAATAATTAATCGCAAGTTTGGTAAAAAAGCATTGTTATAAAATTTAATTTCAAAAAAACTTGCATCATATTATTTTCTACCATACTTTTGCAGAGGATTTACAATTTTATACTATTTAGTCTAAACTATCTATAAGATTATTTTTTGAGAATGAAGAAAATGACATTGATGTTGCTCTTAGTCGGACTGGGAATTTTTGGCAACAAAACTTATGCGCAATCATTATTATCAGCTAACGAGGAAAAAGGAATTATTGCAATAGGCGTACTCTTTGATGGTATCAATGATGATGATAATTGGGCTGTCTTTGCAGACGAGGACAATCGTAAATTTTATATAGATTTAGAAAAACTAC
>JANMGN010000063.1:0-1762 GCA_031374645.1 Chitinophagales bacterium
GGTTTAAACTCCGAAATCGCCAAAATTATGATTAGTGCTTTACACACCAAATTGCGTCAAATGATGGTCAATATGCTTGTAAAATAGATTATTCCATTCCGTAGTGGTCATTTTTCCAAAAGAAAGCGATTCTCTATTATCGAAATGTGCTTCTCCGAGTTCTTGTGTTTTTTGAATAAAACCAACCAAACGAGCTTTTTCTACTTCAAAATTTCTTTCGTCCGTAATTAAAAAAGCAGGTGCAGTTTGTCCATTTTTTTTGTAAGGTTTTTCGCCCGTTACATTACCTTTGACAAACATTTTTAACATAAATCGAACAAAAGCATTTGGTTTTTTATGTTTATCTTCATAAACCATTTCATAAGCAACGCAGCAGTGTGCGAGCATTTGAGCGACGTTCATTTTGCCCCAATTAGGTTGAGTATTTGCAGATAATGCTTCAATTCTTTGAATTACGCTATCTGCCACGTTTTTTGTGAAAATATTTGCTAATGCCATTTTATTTATTTATTTGTTTTTAAAATTTTTACAAAAATAACAAATATTTTTATAATTGTAGCTTTTTTTAAATTTTTATTCTACTTCTAAATTTTTATTTTTTTCTCTCAAATAATAAATCAATCCCAAAGTCAGTCCCAAAGAAACCAATCCTGCAACCCAAGGCACTTGCATATTTTCTAAATCTATCTCTGTTTTTTTATCTTTAAATGCCTGATAAGCAACGATTTGTGAAGCATTGTTGAAAAAATGAGCTATAATAGATACCCATATATTTTTACTGTAATAAAACAAATAGCCCAACACTGCACCTAAAATCATACGAGGAAAAAAACCTTCAAATTGTAAGTGAATAGCGCTGAAAACACCACTCGTCAGCCAAATAGCAGCATGATGATTATTTGCTAAAAGTTGCATAATTTTTTGTTGTACGATACCTCTAAAAACCAGCTCTTCGCCTATCGCAGGAATGAGCGCAATGACCAACACATTGAAAAAAACTTCGTATGTGTGGTCTGTTTTGAGCAAACCTTTTATCAAAATTTCGGTATCATTTTCTGCACTGTGCATCCACTCGGGCAGAGGCATCATTTTATTCAGAAAAAAAACATATTGTACAAAAGGTAAAGCAACTAATAGCACCAAAATACCAACCATAATATTCTGTAACGAAGGCATTTTTTCCAAAGTCAAAAAATTTAAGTAGTTCTTTTTGTACAAAAACCAACTTATAAAAATACTCGGAATCAAAAAAGAAAACAGATGATTGAGCAGCAGCACAAAACGCATGATATTGCGTTCGCCAATAGGAGAATTTTCATTCAAATTGGTCATTAACTCGCTGATATTCGTGCCATTAGCGAACCCAAGTAGCATTGCGAGAAGTGTTCCCAAAAGGGAAAACCCTAAAATTGCTAACAAAAAAAGCGATAATTCTGCCAACGGATGTCTTTGATTGTTCATAAAAATATTGTAAAAATAAAATGTAATTATTCGATTACCAATGGTTTAAATAAAAAAATTGTCGTAAATCTCAACTCAAAAAGTCCTTTCCTCAAGAAAGGATTTAGGATAGGCTGTGTCTAATTTTTTACAAGCCCTTCATACAACCAACTCGCCAATGCCTCTCTGTTATTTTCATGGATTAGACGCTCCATATCTTTTTGATTTCGCAAGTTTCCCAACTCTACATAGGCCGAAGTCGGGCGGGTTTCACGCAGCATAAAAAGGTCACGAGCCGTCACACTTCCTTCATAACCTCTTC
>JANMGN010000484.1:0-1898 GCA_031374645.1 Chitinophagales bacterium
GATTCTCCACCAAAGCGAAAATTATAACTACTATATGTTAGTGTTGTATTGCAAAAAAGTTTGTTGTTGATTTCGCTATTCCAACGCAAAGCTGACGTGAAATTGCCCCAATCTACACCGAAATAAGTCCGTGTATAAGGATAAGAAGGCGAAACCTTACTGTCAGAGCCTTCTTTTATAGATGAACCAAAAACGTCATTTCCTGAATAGGTACTCAAATAAATACGATTTTTAGCATTTATTTTATGGTTAATCTTGGCATTTAGATCGTAAAAATTCAGCTTTATCTTGAATTTTTCATCTTCCCCTGTTTGCGACAAAGCGATAATTGGCGCAAGCAAAACATCTACATAAGTTCGCCTAAAAGAAACGATACACGAGGTACGGTCTTTCCAAAGTGGTCCTTCGAGTGTCAAACGAGAAGCAACCATTCCGATAGAACCTTCGCCATGAAATTTCTGCATATTGCCTTCTTTCATGTTTATGTCTATCACAGAAGACAAACGTCCACCATAACGTGCAGGAAAACCACCTTTATATAAGGTAACATTTTTCAAAGCATCTGCATTAAAAACGGAGAAAAAACCGAGTAAATGCGATACATTATACACAGGAACGCCATCGAGCGTGATAAGATTTTGGTCTGGTCCGCCGCCACGAACATAAATACCATTTTGTCCTTCTGTTCCGCCTTGTACTCCTGGCAATAATTGCAGTGCTTTCAAAACATCTACTTCGCCAAGCAATGCAGGAATTTTTTTGATTTGCTCAATCGGGACATCAATGCGTGACATTTGCGAGCGCTCTTCAATTTTTTCAGCTTTTGTAGCTATCACTTCTACCTCTTGTATTGCAGTAGAAGACCTCAATTTTAAATCAATTTGAATATCTTTACGCAAGTCAATTTCTTGTGTAAACTCTTGATAACCAACATACGAGCCTTTCAAAGTTACTTTTCCCGCAGGCAAAGTAATGGAGAAAAAACCATAAGTGTTAGATACTGTTCCCTTTGCGGATTTCGTATCAAAAATACTGGCAGAAATGAGTTCTTCGCCACTGTCAGCATCTTTGATGTAGCCACTAATGGTAAATTTTTGTTGTGCTAAAAGGAGTAAACCTCCAAATAGGAATAGAATGGTTAGCGTTGTTTTTTTCATACTTAAACTTTATTATAAATGTGTTTTTGAATCAGGAAAGTTATTAGGAAGTATATAAAAATACTTATTTTTTACAAGTGTTAAAAATATTAACGTAAAGTAAAATGGATTTAGTATAAAATACTCCCAAAAATAAAACATTTGTCAAAGATAAAAAAATAAACACAGTAAGAAAAGAATAATACGTAATTTTATTTGTTAATTTGCATAAATATCAGAGTTTTGAGGAATGTGCAGTAACGTTATGCTTGTATTAAAAAGATTAAAAGACAATTTATCAACTTAGAAAGTGAAAAATAACACAGTTATAATAGCTTATTTGTCAATCATTGCTGTACTTTTAGCTTCTTGTAGTAGCACGAAAAACAATACTTATGCTATAACCAAAAACTATATACCTGATGACAAACAACTATACACTATAATCGTAAAATTAGACAGTGCTTTTTTTGGTGCTTATAATACTTGTACTTTAAATCTTGATGAATATGCTTCTTTTTTCTCTGAAAATATAGAATTTTATCATGATCAAGGCGGTTTGATGACTTCTAAAAAAGATATTATTGATGCTACTAAAAGAAATATTTGTGGTAAAGTAACACAATAGTCCGTTAAAGAATTAAGCAGCAATTCTGCCGATATTGTATAATTCTCTGATTTTAGGGTTATTTTTTTCAACAATCGGGTCTTTACCGTAAATAGAAATTAATCTATCAAGCAAAAGTTCATTGACATATTGCG
>JANMGN010000485.1:0-6325 GCA_031374645.1 Chitinophagales bacterium
TGCAGCACAAGTCGTCACACAACCAGTAGTTGTGATAGCAACTTGATTGCTATATGCACTCGAAAGTGTCGCTGAACAATTCGCTTTTACTCGGATTTGATATTCTGAACAAGCATCTAAATAATAGATATTAGAAGGGCTTGCAGTTGCGATTTGCGTAGTCCAAGTGGTAGCAGACGGTTTTTTATATTCCACCGTATAGGTAGTACCTACTGCATAACCCGCAGTTGCCCAAGTAACTGTTGCAGCATAAACAGGAGGAATAGTAGTGCTAGAAGAGACTGGCGACGCTGTAATAACAGGTGCAGCACAAGTTGTAGCAGGGCAGCCATTTGTAGTTAATGTTTTGATAGCACTATAAGCACTAGCTCCTGTTGCTGTGCCTGGAACACAAAGCGCTTTTACACGTACATTATAAGCAGTACAAGGTATCAAACCAGTCAATTGAAAAGGACTTGTAAGTGCAGGAACAATACTCCAAACAGCTGCATTTGGAGTTTTGTACTCCACTTGAAAAGTAGTTGTAGCCGTATAAGGTGTCATTAGCCAAGAAAGCGTAGCCGTCCCTGGTAAATTATTAGGCGTTACCGAGGTCGTAAAACCGTCAGGTGTAGCGCATTGTGCTTGCAAAAAAGTAGTGCAAAACATAAATATTGCAACTATAAATAAGTTTAATTGTTTCATTCTAAATTAATTAAAAATTTGAATTTGTATTGATGTAAAAAATTGTCTTAATATACTTATATACAACTCTCTTAGACAAATAAATTGGCATAAGGGTTGCAATTGAAAGTTAAAAAAGAATACAAAGATATTGTTTTTTATTTTATATAAAATATTTATGCCAAAAAAGATAAAATAATATTGTTTTATTTTTAATTTCATTGTTTTTATTTCGTTTAAATGTCATATTTTAAATAATACTTGATAAATATTAAAATATTTTTAAAAATGACTTACCTTTGCTGCAGCTAGGTTAATCAAAAATCATGATAGAAGTATTGATAGTAAAGTATAATTTATTGATTAATTTTTTAGGGATTAAAAATATGTATATTGGTAAGTTGGGAGAATTTTTATAAATAATCTAAGACTTGCAAAAAAACCAAATTTGTAAAAATATTAAAGTGGTATGAGAATTTCAAAATTCAAATTTGAAGATAAGTCCTCAGAATGGCGTTTAGAGGAATTACTCTTAAATAAACTTACTTTATTGGTAGGTGCATCGGGTGTTGGGAAAACACAGATTTTAAGAGCTTTAATGGGCTTAAAGCAAATTACGAGTGGTTCTTCAATAAATGGAGTTGCGTGGCTTATCGAATTTGAAACTTTATCCAAAAAAAAATATGTTTGGGAAGGAGAATTTGAAAATAAAGGAGTATCTATTTTTGTTGAAGAAGAAGATGACGATGAGAATAAAAAAAATAAAGCAAAAATTATTTTTGAAAATCTTTATTTAGATGGTAATTTAATCGTAAAAAGAACAACCGATAAAATTTTATTTAATAGCCAACCTACAATTAAGCTATCTCAACAAGAAAGTGTATTAAGCCTTTTAAAAGAAGAGGATTTGGTAAAACCGGCTCATGATGAATTGAAAAAACTTCATTTTGCTGATCATTCTAATTCCGCAATAGAAAAAGGCTTCAGTTTTAGCTTTTTAAATGCAAGTAACCTTGCTAAAAAATACAAAACATTACAAAAGATACAAGAAAGTGATTTAGAGACACCATTAAAACTTTTCTTCTTATCAAAAATTGAAAAGAAAACATTTGAGTTAATTAAGCAACGATTTATTGATATTTTTCCACAAGTTGAAGATATAAAAATTGCACCTCTTGAAACAAAAGATAAAGAGATGCCAGATTTTTTAAAAGACTATCCTTTTATTCAAATTAAAGAAAAAAGTGTCAAGCATTGGATACATCAAAGCAGAATTTCATCAGGTATGTTCAGAACATTAATGCAATTAAGTGAATTATATTTATGTTCGGAAGGTACAATTTTTTTAATTGATGAGTTTGAAAATAGTTTGGGCATAAATTGTATAAACGAAATAACGAGCGATATTCTATCCTCAAGAAGACAATTACAATTTATTTTAACAAGTCATCATCCATATATTATTGATGCTATTAGTTTTGAAAATTGGAAATTAGTAACTCGTAATGCAGGAATAATAAAAACGCATAATATTTCTAAATTTAATATCGGAAAATCGAGGCATAGTGCATTTATGCAATTGCTTCAATTAGACGAATATCAAACAGGACAAGAACAAATATGAATATCTATTTTTTAGTTGAAGGTAAGCAAACTGAAATGAAAGTTTACCCTAAATGGTTATCATATATTCTTCCAGATTTGATACGTGTAAAATCTCACCAAAATATAGATAAAAACAACTACTATATTTTTAGCGGAAATGGTTTTCCTTCTTTACTTGATAATCATTTGAAAAATTGTATTGAAGATATAAACAGCACAAAAAAATATGACTATTTTGTTATTTGCCTTGATGCTGATGAGCAAAACACTCAACAATGCAGACAAGATATTTTGGATTTTATGGAAAATCAAAAACTTGTTTTAAGCAATAACGTTAAGTTTGAAATTATTGTACAAGATAAATGTTTAGAAACTTGGTTTTTAGGCAATACAAAAACGTTTAAAAAGAACCCTGACAATGAATTTTTAAAAGAATGTGTTTCATTTTATAATGTAAAATCAAATGACCCAGAACTAATGGGTAAATTTTCTGATTTCAATGGTTCAACTTCTATTTTCCATTCAAGTTATTTACAACAACTATTATCCGAACGAAACATTAGATATAGTAAAAACAATCCACAAGGAGTAATAGAGGAGTATTTTTTGCAAAACTTAATAGCCCGCAATCAGAAAACAGGACATATTGCATCTTTCAAATACTTTATAGACTTTTGTAACAAAATAAAAATAGAAATGACCAAGTAAAATTCCTTGGAAAATCTAAAATTTAAAAAAAATACTTTATAAAAATATGAGTTCATCAACAGCAGCACCAAAATTTGCACACCGCAAACAAGCAGATTTCTACGCTACTTTGCGTCAGAGAACAAATGCTTATTTTGTAGAAAATAAAATCGAAAGAACAGGAAACTGGAAATTATACTTAAAAAGTGTCGTTTTTCTTAGTTTTTACTTTCTTCCATTGGCAGCATTGTTATTTTTCCAGTTCTCTTTTGGCTGGACAATGCTCTCTTACATCGTCATGGGAATCAGTATGTCTGGTATTGGGTTTTGCATTATGCACGATGCGATACATGGTTCGTACTCTCAAAAAAAATGGCTCAATGACCTCATGTCGCATACGATTTCTGTCATTGGTGGCAATCGTGTTTCTTGGAAAATACAGCACAATGTATTGCACCATACTTTTACAAACGTACACGGACACGATGAAGATATAGAAAACAAACCCATTTTACGTCTTTCACCAGACGGAAAATTGCTCTGGATTCACCGTTTTCAGCATTATTATGCGATTTTATTGTATGGTTTATCTACTGTTTCTTGGGCAACTACCAAAGATGTCAAGCAAATAAACGATTACGACAAATCTGGCTTACTTTCAAAAGTTGGTGCTAAAAAAAATGCTGTAATGACAGAAATTTTCATCAGCAAAGTATTTTATTACTTGATGTTTTTCGTGATTCCATTTACAGTTGGTCATTTGCCTTGGTACTCGTATTTAGCAGGTTTTTTTGCGATGCACTTCATGGCTGGCGTGATAACAACAGTTGTTTTTCAGTTGGCGCACGTCGTGGAACATACAGATTTTTTCCAACCAGATGATGCCAATGAATTGGAAAATTCTTGGGCAGTACATCAGTTGATGACAACGGCTAATTTCGCAAAGAAAAATCGTTTTGTAAATTGGTTTGTAGGAGGTTTAAATTTTCAAATCGAACACCACCTTTTTACCAATATCTCACATGTACATTATACAGAAATCGCTCCAATTGTAAAAGAAACCGCCATAGAATTTGGTATCCCCTACTATGAGTTCGATACTTTTGGGCAAGCAGTTTCTTCGCACTGGAAAACACTAAAAATGTTAGGCAGAGGCGAAGTTGTTTCTCTGGTCAATGTAATGGCGTAATTTTTAGGCTTCAAATTTTAGATAAAAAATAATAAAAAACGCTCAGCTTTATCAAGTTTAGCGTTTTTTTATTTTACCGAATCGTAAACTTAAAAAACTCATACAATTTGCACACCTCAATAAAGCCCTAAAAGGGTAAAACACATCAGCGTAGGTCGTAACCCTACGAATTAGTCGTAAACAAAACACATGAAAATTCTACATACAGCGGATTGGCATTTGGGGCAAAAATTCATACAATTTGACCGTGAGCAAGAACATACTTTTGCCCTAAATTGGTTGATTGAGTTGATTACAAAAGAAGAAATCGAGCTTTTGATTATTGCTGGCGACATATTCGACATCGGTAATCCGCCCAATTATGCCCAAAAATTATACTATCTTTTTTTTAAATCGCTACTTTCTACCAATTGCGAGCATTGCGTTGTCATAGGTGGAAATCACGATTCGCCTGCGATGCTTGGGGCACCAAAAGAGCTACTCGACGTATTTAATATTTCCGTAATAAGCGCCGCAAGCGATAATTTGCAAGATGAAATCATAGAAATAAAAGATAAAAATGGCGATTTGAAAATGGTCGTGGCAGCTGTTCCTTTTTTGAGAGATAGAGATTTGAAAGCCGCCTCCATGCAAGAAACCGCCCTTGAAAAAGCGGAACAAATAAAATTAGGCATTTACAAACATTACCAAAACGTAGCCGAATTATGCGAAAAATACAAAAAAACGCCAATCGTAGCTACTGGACATCTTTTTGCAAAAGGCGCACAATCCTCTGATAAACAAGATAATATATATGTAGGAAACTTAGAAAATATTAGTGCAGAGCAATTTCCAGCTACTTTTGATTATGTTGCTTTGGGACATATTCATCGAGCGCAAAAAATGGGCGAACGTGAAAATATCCGTTATTCTGGTTCTCTAATTCCTCTGAGTTTTAGCGAAGTACAAGACCAAAAAAGTGTAACTGTAATAGATTTTGAAGGCAAAAAAATAAAAAACATAGACGTAATTCCAGTTCCAACTTTCCGAAAACTAAGACTTTTTAGAGGAAATCTGGAAGAAGTAAAAGAAAAAATAAGCAAGCACAATGCTCGTCTTTTGCTCGATGAAAATGAAAATAAACTACGGACTTGGGCAGAAATACAAATCGAAAGCGAAACCATTTTACCCAATTTGGATTTACAATTGACTGATTTTGTGAAAGATATGTATATAGATATTTTAAAATTAAGAATTGTACGTACACAACAAACTCAATCGCAACCCATTTTCGTACATCAAAACCTTAAAGATATGACCGAAATAGATGTTTTTCAAAAACGCTTAGAAAGTGTAGAAGAAAGTGAGCGTGAGGGACTTTTACAAAGTTTTAAAGAGCTTTTAGAAATGGTAAAAAGTTAAATTTTTACCTAAAAATGCTCCTTTTTATAGATTTTTTTTTAACTTTGCAAAAAATAATTTGTAATTTTTCACTACCAATTATTAATTATTCATTTTTCATTACTAATTATTTATTAAAAAATGGAAGTCCTTTGTATAAATGACAAATACCCAAACGATACGCTTTTTTTCTGGAAATTACATGGCGTTTCGCATCCTTTAGACGAAAAAATGTACAATATCAGAGATGCTGTAAAACATTTTGACGGCAGTATGGGCTTTCGTTTTGAAGAAATCCAGAACCCGACTGTGCCTATCAAACACCCAATTTTAGGAGCAATAGACTACGAACCAACCTTCGATACCAAACGCTTTGTCAAACTCAATGGCGAACCACTTTCAAAAGAAGAAGTCGAGGAATACATCGTACCATTTGTTACACCTATGAAATTTGATGTTTTAAATTAAATTTTTTAGAAAAAAACCTCTTGTAATTGCTTTGCAAGAGGTTTTTTTTATTTTATCTATGTCATAAGTAGTTGGGCTAAAATAATCATAATTTTTTTAAAGGGAAGTCGTTGTAAAAATAACAACGTAACTTCCTTGCAGTCAGCTACTTATGTTATTTTTACAACGCCAAAAAAATCACCGATTATTTCTACAATAGTCCGTTAAAGAATTAAGCAGCAATTCTGCCGATATTGTATAATTCTCTGATTTTAGGGTTATTTTTTTCAACAATCGGGTCTTTACCGTAAATAGAAATTAATCTATCAAGCAAAAGTTCATTGACATATTGCG
>JANMGN010000505.1:0-2662 GCA_031374645.1 Chitinophagales bacterium
AGATATTTGCTAAATCCTTTTGAGGATTAAATTTTTATTTGTTTAGAATGCCGCAAAATTAAGTCAAATGTTTGTAGCATTTGCATTTTTTATAAAAAAAATATTCAACTGAAAAAATTGTAGGTTTTTCACTATTTTATATGCTTTTTTGACTTAAAATATGTTTTTTTTACGGATAAATATTCTTTTTTTGAAATTTCTATAAAGTCCTTTTTTTGTTTATTTCATAAAAAATATAATAAAACACTTATAAATTTAGGAAAAACGTAATTTTTACCTACCTTTGCACCTAATTTCGTAAAATTAATTTTCTAATAAGATAAATATATAAACTAAATTTAGCTATTATGGCAAATCAATTACCAGCACAATTTCAACATCCCTATAAATTTGATAAAAAATACACAAAGTCTGTGGCATATTTCAGTATGGAGTTTGCGATTGACCAAAGTTTAAAGATTTACTCGGGTGGATTGGGTTTTTTGGCAGGCTCTCACATGAGAAGTGCTTATGATTTGAAACAAAATGTTATAGGAATTGGCGTGCTATGGAGCAAGGGGTACTATGATCAATACAGAAAAGAAGACCTTTCGATGGGTGTTTTATTTCAAAATAAAATATATCATTTTTTAGAAGACACGGGTATTAAATTCCAAATAAAAATTCATGGGTATGATGTTTGGGTAACTGCCTATTACTTAAAACCAGAAACTTTTGGTACTGTTCCGATGTTTTTCCTTTCTACGGATTTGCCTGAAAATGATTATTTGGCACGTTCTACGACCTCTAAATTGTACGATTCTGACCCTTCGGCAAAAGTTGCACAACAGATGGTTTTGGGAATTGGTGGTGCAAAATTATTGGACGCTTTGAATTATGAGCCAGATTTGTACCATTACAATGAAGCACACGCCTTGTCTTCGGCGTTTCATTTGTACAAAAAATTTGGTAAAAGTGTCGAAAACCTTCGTAAAAGAGTTGTTTTTACAACACATACGCCCGAGGAAGCTGGAAATGAAAAACACGACATTGAGTGTTTGCATAAATTGAGTTTCTTTGATGATTTGTCGTTAGAAGAAGTTCGTAAAATCACAGGCGTAACAGGCGATATTTTTAATCACACTTTGGTTGGTATGCGTTTTTCGCACAAAGCAAACGGTGTATCAAAACTGCATGGCGAAGTTTCTCGTGATATGTGGAAAGATTTTGATGATATTTGTCCGATTACACATATCACAAATGCGCAAAATAAAAAATATTGGGCAGACGCTTGGATAGAAGAGGCTCGTGTGAGCAAAGACAGGGCTGCTTTGGTTAAGCGTAAAACACGTTTGAAAGAAAAATTATTTCAAGAAGTGGCTGACCAAACTGGTAAGTTATTTGACACCAATATTTTGACAATTGTTTGGGCAAGACGTTTTGCAGAATACAAGCGTCCTGACTTAATTACTCGTGATATGAAGCGTTTTTTAGACTTGATAAACAACGCTGATTGTCCTGTACAAGTTATTTTTGCAGGAAAACCGTATCCGATGGATTATAATGCGGTACATATTTTTGATACTTTGATTCACATGAGTAAAACGGTTAAAAATGTTGCTGTTTTAGTCGGACATGAGTTGAGACTTTCTCGAAAACTCAAAGAAGGTGCTGATATTTGGCTCAATAATCCTCGTGTAACTCGTGAAGCATCGGGTACAAGCGGAATGACAGCAGCAATGAATGGCGCAATTAATTTTTCTACAAATGATGGTTGGGTTCGTGAATTTAAAGACATGAATAAAAAACAAAATTCTTTTGTTTTACCAATTATTGACCACGAATTGCCAAAATTTGTTCAAGACCAAATGGATTTGGATAATATGTACGAAATGTTGAACAATGAAATCGTGCCTTTGTACTATAAAACGCCTAAGAAATGGTGGGATATGGTAGAAACGAGTATGAATCAAGTAACACCGTTTTTTGACGCAGATAGAATGGCAGATGAATATTATTCGGTTATGTATAAGTAATTAATAATGAAAAATCGATAATTAAATTGCTGATAATCAATTTATTATAAAGTTATATTTAAAAAAAAGCCTTGACAAAATTATTTTGTCAAGGCTTCTTTTGTAATTGTAAACAAATGGATTCTTAGATTCAAGTAATAAAAGCCATAGAGCTTCAAAGAACAAGCTGACTTGGTAAGTTATTTATTACGTAGTCCCTTAGAAATCCTTTTCTAAAAAAATGTTAAAAATTTGCTTGATAAGTACAAAAATAATATCTTTGCAGGTATAAAAAAAATTATTTTATATCATGGAAAAAAAAGAAAAATTCACAACAGCTCAAATTCAAGAACTTAGAGAAATAATGGCTGAAAGAGTTGCTTCTATTAAGAATAACCCAAACGCATTTAGAGCTATCATAAAGGATAAAATGGATAATTTTTATGATGAAAAAGTTAGACAGGAAGTAAGTAATCGTTGGGCAGAATTGTTGCAACAAAAGGATGTATGAGTTTTACAAAAAAGATAAAAGGTAATGTATATGTTTATGAACTCCAAAACACTTGTAACGATAGTTACGAGATTGCGTTTTTACCAACGTTTGTTCTGCAGCCGCATTGTGATCACTGCCAAGCTGCCAGGTTCGTGACAGCATGATGCGGCGATGC
>JANMGN010000517.1:0-3920 GCA_031374645.1 Chitinophagales bacterium
AAAAGAGAATATCAATATCTTTAACTTTCGGTCTTTCACAAATACTTACGCTTGGAGGTACTGTTATTGACGGCGGGATTGAAGTCTCTATATCTAATGCGTGACCATTATCAGGTGTAGCAACTTCTCTGATTAATGCTATACCATTCCCAATATCCTCGAAACTGTAATAATGACTTCCATAAGTAATACCACCATATCGCTCTGAACCTTTACTTATAATAGTAATGTCTCCTTTTTCATCGGGAAATACACCATTCCATACAGAGCCTTCACTTTCGGATTGGACAGAATAATTTGTTTTAGCTGTAAGAACATCGCTAATGTTAGGAAATTGAAAAGAAACAAGTCCATTTTCTAAAAATGTTTGAACGTCTCCAATCTGAACCAGCTGCTGATAAACAGTTAGTTCGTCCGCCTGTGATTTGTCAAAAAATGCTACTTGTGAAGCACTTACATTAGAAACATCTTTTGAAATAGGTATAAATAATGGGCTAATTGTTGTTTGAGCAAAACTATTGAAACAAACAATAGTTAAAAAGGTCAAACTAAAAATAAATTTTACTGCGTGTTTTGTGTAAAATTTCATAATTAAAAATGTTTTAAAGGTGTGAAATAAAACGCCCCTTAAAACAAGGGCGTTCCGATTGCTATTGCAGACGAAAGCTCTACCAAAAGCTCATAGACACAATAAAGCAAAGGAACGCCCGTGTTTACCATTATGAAAACACAGGCGAATCGCATCACTCTCTTCTATTGTCTATGAATTAAAAAACTTGGTAGATTTTCGTCAGACAGAAAAGTTCTTTTACGAATTCGCAAAAATATTCTTACGTAATTTTATCTTTTTAAATTTACATAATGCAATGATAGTAGATTTTTTTTAAATATAAAAATAAATATAAAAATTTAACTATTTTTCGACAAATATAAAGCTAATACTCCGCTGTTACTACTTGAATATAAAATATAAAAAAATACCCATTTCCAGCATCAAAAAAATTACCAACTAAACTTTTCACCAATTATTCTAAATAAATTTTTCCTACTCCTAAAAAATTTGTACTTTCGCTTTTTATTTCCAAACAACATTCAGACACAATGGAAGATACTACACAAAACAATCAGACACCACAAGAACCTAATCCAGAACAACCTATTTTTCAAACAGAATGGGAGGTTAAAAATACGGCTGCACCAGTAAATCCACGTGATGTACGTGCAGAAAAATATCAAAATGCAATAAAATGGCTTTGGCGACTTTCTATCGGAAGTTTAGCTTTTGTAGTTTTGTATATTGTTTTTCTAAATTTTAGCAAATTGCCTACTTTTGAGGAACTCGAAAATCCTAAAAGTAATTTGGCATCTGAGATTTTTGGAAACAATAACGAAGTAATCGGTCGTTATTATATAGAAAACCGTGTACCTGTGCCTTACGATTCGCTTTCTTCCAATTTAGTAAAAGCCCTTATTGCTACCGAAGATGAGCGTTTTTATTCCCATTGTGGTATCGATTGGGAAGCATTTGGTCGTGTTGCAAAAGGTTTAGTGACTTTTAATCCACAAGGAGGAGGCTCTACAATCACACAACAATTGGCAAAATTACTGTACTCAGACCGTGATTTCAAGGGAATGGGAACGTTTAGAAGAACTTTTGCGCTCGTCAATATCAAGTTTAAAGAATGGATTACAGCTGTAAAACTCGAAAAAAGCTATACCAAAGAAGAAATTATAGCGATGTACCTCAATCAAGCCGATTTTATTTATGGCGGTACAGGCATACGTTCCGCATCTGAGATTTATTTCGGCAAGCCGCAAAACAAACTAAAATTAGAAGAAGCTGCCGTCCTCGTAGGAATGTTGCAAAATCCTGCGCTACACAATCCTGTAAGACATCCGCAACGTGCTTTTAATAGAAGAAATATCGTTTTGGGGCAAATGCTACGCAACAAGGCAATCACACAAGCTGAGTTTGATAAATTAAAAAATATTCCGCTAAAATTAAATTTTACAAAAAATGCCAATAATGGCGGTTTTGCAGGATATTTTAGAATGGAACTAAGAAAAGATATACAAACTATTTTAGATAATCCTGATTTGCGAAAAAATGACGGCTCAAAATACAACATATATAAAGATGGCTTAAAAATTTATACTTCTATCGACCCTGTTATTCAGCGTCATGCAGAAGCCGCTTCTCGAGAACACATGTCACAACTTCAAAATCGTTATTTTAGCGTTTGGAAAGGCAAAGATCCTTGGGCAGATAAAGCCATTAATATAGATGCAAAAATTCGTGGCGATGCCTTACAAAGGCTCATTTATAGCACAGACCGCTACCAAACTTTGCGCTCAAAATACCTCGACGAACAAGTTGCTCAAATACAAACTAATATCGAAGGCTTGGTTTTAAACGATGAAGATATTGACATTTTGATGAATTTGGATAAAAACGGTGGTGTTTTAGCAAAATTAATTACAGAAAAAAATATGTCGGCGGAGAAGGTAGCACAATTTCGTCGCTTACTCGAGAGCAAAGAAGATTGGCTTCCTTTGAAAAAACAATGGGCAGCTCTGCAATTAGCAGTTACCAAAGATTTTAATACACGTGTACCTATGAAGGTTTTTGCCTACAATCTTGCTGGCGAAAAAGATACTACTATGAGCCCGTTGGATTCTATAAAATACCACCGAATGTTTATGCAAATGGGTTCTTTGGCAGTAGATCCCAAAACAGGTTATGTGAAAGCATGGGTTGGTGGTATTAATCACAAATATTTTCAATTTGACCACTGCCGCAATTTCCGACAAGTTGGTTCTACCATAAAACCTTACGTATATGCTACCGCAGTGGCGCAACAAGGCGTTTCTCCTTGTATGCAAATACCCGATTTAGCTTATACTATTCACGCTGGCGAAGGTAGTTTCGGATTGGCAAGAGGCTGGACACCAAGTAACTCAAAAGGTGGTTTTTCTGGTCGTGCCTACAACTTGAAAGAAGCTTTGAAAGAATCCGTAAACAGTATTTCTGTTTATTTACTCAAACAATTGGGCGACACAGGCCCTGTTCGTGGTTTGATGAACAATATGGGTATAGATAGCTCCCGTGTAATGAGGCAACCTGCCTTGTGCTTGGGAGCTTGTGACCTGAGCGTGATGGATATGGCTGGTGCATACACGACTTTCGCCAACGACGGTATTTTTAATCGTCCGACTTATTTGCTGCGAATAGAAGATAAAAATGGGAAAGTTATCTACAATAATTTACCCGAAGAACATCGTGCATTGGGCACAGGCGCAAATTACGTGATGGTCGATATGTTAAAATATGTTGCAAGTGGTGCGCCTGGCATAAGCGACCTCAAAAGTGAAGTGGGAGGCAAAACAGGTACGACGAACGATTATGTAGATGGTTGGTTTATGGGAATAACGCCTTCTTTGGTCGTAGGCACATGGGTCGGTGGCGATGATAGATGGATTCGCTTTTTGACCATTGCCGACGGACAAGGCGCAAAAATGGCTCGTCCTTATTTTACAAAATTGATAAAAAAATTAGAAACTGACCCAAAATCTGGTTACGACTACAACAAAAAATTTAAAGTTCCACCAGGAGATTTGGGCATCACTATCAATTGTGGAGAATACAACGCTGGAGGAAAAACAACAGACGAGTTCTCCGAAAATGAATTTGAACAATAAATCAGAATAATCATCTTGTAAGAGCGCAGCATCTCAAATCGTTGAAATGCTGCGCTTAGTGTAAGTGCCGCTTTTTTTGTAAGAGATTGATTAATATCAAGTTCATTACAATTTAACAGCGTATAGTTAAAACCAGTACCTTTTAATTGCTCTTGTATTAGCCGCTTGCAAATTGATTGGATATCGTATTTAAGGTAATAAATCATTTGTATGGTTTAATG